>JBIKYI010000088.1:0-8191 GCA_044355355.1 Limnothrix sp.
TGTATTGTCATAGAGAGTCTTTGAGAGAAACAACTCACTCTATTTTGCTACAACATTACTTCTTTGAAACTCTCTAAGCTTAATTGCTCAACATTGTACAAAGTCTGCGTTGACCATGCCTTGATGATGACTGCGAGATGGCTCAATTAGGCGGCTTAATTTAGTATGCTTAATCGGTGTCTCCAGATGGCTACCGATTCGTTACCGCTGAAGTGAAGGAAAACCCGATGAAAACTCTAATTTTTTATAGCAAACCCGGTTGTCACCTGTGCGAAGGCTTGGAAGAAAAGCTGGCACAATTGCCCCAAGGGAAGTTTCAGTTAGTGATGTGCGATATCACGACCAATGAACAATGGTTCGCTTTATATCAGTATGAAATTCCTGTTCTCTGTGTACTGGTTGATGGTGTGGAAAAAGCCTTACCCCGCTTCCCACCTCGGATTTCTGTGGCAAAACTCCAACAAAAACTTTGGGAATATCTGGGTTAAATGGGATGCAGTTTTTGGGTTACACTCGGCTAGAAATGATGGGGGCGATCGCCTAGACTTCACCGTGGAAAGCCGTTCACCAAACTACTAACACAAACTACTAACAAAGACTAAAAAGCACTTGAAATCTTACCGTTAGCAATGTCATTTTGGAGACGCAAGTGAGCGAGATGAAGAGATTGGTCTGCGGGAATTTGCCACAACAACTGTTCTAACTGTTGAGCCTGGTGGAGATTAATATGGCGCTTTGCGTAAATTTCTTTGATGAGTTGGGTGAATTCGTCCATGTTCATAATTTTTACTCCGCAATATTCTGTGTACTCCCAAGATTCACTGCATACATCCTGATAGATCCTTGGTGAACCTGATGATCTTAGTTTAAAAGGGTTAATCCCCTAATTCATCAGTTCTTTGGCGGAAAGATACATTATGTCATTGGCAGAATCAATAATGATATAGTCATCGATCTTTTATTGCTGCATCAAATATGTAGTGGATTTACGCCAAATCTATGAAGAAAGATCAGCATTTTGTCGGAAGTTTGTCGTCGAGCCACATTTTTGATGCTGTTTTAACAAAATAAAACCCCCGCTTTTGCTAGCAAAGTGAGGGATCTTGTAAAAATATAGAAATGTTCAAAAAAAGATACTTAAGTAAGTATTTTTAACTATTTTGAGGGACGGTAATAAACTTCATCGCCCTGGTCGGGGACATAGTGACAAACCTGTTGGGACTTAAAGAAGCTTTTCCAAATGGGTTCGTGACTAATGCGGTAGTAGTCTCCCAGGATGGGCTTGACGGCTTCGGTGGCATCCTTCAGGTAGTAGTGGGGGATGGTATGGAAAATGTGGTGGGCGACGTGGGTTCCAATATTATGGTGAATATTGTTAAAGATGCCGTAGTCGCGGTCAATGGTGGAGAGTGCACCTTTGAGGTAGTACCAGTTATCGCCACGGTACCAGGGGATATTGTCCTCGGTGTGGTGGAGGTAGGTCACGAGGTCAAGCCAAATGACAAAAACGAGGTAGGGGACGAAGTAAAACTTGAAAAAGGCGATCGCCCCAAACTGGAAGGTAAACCAACCGAGGCAGGCAACCATGGTCAGAATGGCGGCTGTGCTGGTGAGAATGTCGTTTTTCTCGTTGGGCTTGAAGAGGGGGCTACTGGGGTTGAAGTGGGAGCCACCTGCGCGACTGGGCGATCGCTTGAACAGATAGACCGGGTAAGCAATCAGGGGAGCATAGAAACGAATTAGCTTCTCAGGAAAACTCATTTCGTCGTATTTCGACTCAACGACGGGATACCAACTTTCATCAGTGTCGATATTGCCTGTGTTGGAGTGGTGAGTACGGTGGGAAATGCGCCAACCATGGAACGGCACCAAAATCGGCGTGTGGCTCAGGTGACCAATAATGTTGTTGAGCAGTTTGGACTTGGAGAAGGAGCCGTGACCGCAATCGTGACCGACAACGAATAAAGCCCAGAACATTGTGCCTTGGGCAAACCAGAAAAGGGGGTAGAAAAACCAGGAGTCCAGGTATGCGGCGATCGCATAAAGTCCTGCAATAATGCCGATGTCAAGGAAGAAGTAGGCAAGGGAGCGAAACGCAGATGGCTGAAAGCAATATTCTGGAATGGCTGCTTTGACATCTTTTAGCGTGAAGGGTAAATCCTGCTGTGCAGACTCACTACTTCCTTGAGTGCGGATGGATGTTTGCATTGAGTTGTATTGGGACGTTAACAAATTTTAATGATTCTACTCCTTTTTGTCCTTGCCGGGGCGATCGCCGTTCGAAATCTTTCTCTATTCTTTATTTTTCTATGGCTTACGTTGTCGGGTAGGTTACCAGAGGCAGATCATGCAGCATGGGTGGCAAGATGCAAGATTGGCAATGTCCTGGGTAAAATGAAGGCGAGTACCTTTTTGCCGGATTATTGGCGGAATTATATGTCCACGACCACCGAACCGACGGATCGCCTATTTGGGGCACTCCCTTATCTCTTGCCCCTCGTTTATGCGTTACCTTTTGGGATTCCGTTTTTAATGAAGTTTCCCATCCTGAGCGTGATTTATTATCCGCTACAGCCCCTATTGAAGTTATATTCTTTTCCCTTTGCGGGTCTAATCATTTTCTTCGCCCTCTATAGCGGCGTGGTGCGTAATCAAAAGATTAGTCGTTTTATTCGTTTCAATACACTCCAGGCAATTTTGATTGATATCGGCTTAATCCTCTTTGGCATCGTCATTCGACTGTTTGGGGTCGGTGGTGGTCTGCTCGTCGAAACCCTCTCTAATGTCGCTTTTCTTGCCACTTTGGTCGCCTGTATTTATTGTATGGTTCAGTCCATCTTGGGTAAGTATGCGGAGTTGCCCACGATTTCGGATGCAGCAAATGCGCAATTACTTTAGGTTCATTACCGTTGCGATCGCCCTTGTCGCTTGATCAAACAACATTGAATATCAAACCCTCGGTCAGCATTTTTGTCAGATGCTGATTTTTTATGGATGGGACAGCACGGCGATCTGGAATAATCATCTAAAAAACAACGGGAATCTATGACCAAGTTGACCACCCTAGAACCCTATCAATTGCTGTTGTCTGGCATGGTGGCGATCGCCTTACTGACGACAGGCGGCATTGTGGGGGCGAGTAAAAAAATGGGGCGCAATGTCCTCAAACCCCGTCAATTTATCTGTCAACAAATCACCCACCAAAGCCCAGCAGAACAAACCTGGACAGTCATGTATCGGGGCGTAGAACCCAGTCAACCTTGGTTGCGGATTATCCCCGGCATGGAAGGGGAAGACACCCTAGAACAGCGTTGTGAAGAGGTCGCCCTCAAACTGGATGTCTATCTACCGGAGCAGTTAGAAACAATCCTGTACCGCGCCAACCCTGAGACACCACAACGTTCAGCCATTTGTCTCTATACCGCTGAGCGCCGAGATGAGAATGATTGTAAAAATTTGCTGATCCTCAAACTGACCACTTCACCCGCAGATTTTTTTCAGCGCATGACCGTCGATCTCCAGGACAAGGCAGCAGTACATTACTCCGCTGGACAGGGAACCACGGCGAGTTATACTGCGCAAAATGATTCCCCGGCTCCCCAGGACAAAATTGATCTTAGGAAACACCTTGCAAAGCCTGAACTTTAGCTTTAGCGGTGGCATGGAGGGGGCGATCGCCTAGACAAATCCCTAAACCCCGCGCTGTTTTCACCAGAGTCCCCTCCGGATTAACCGCCCGATAGGTCTTGATTGCCTCCTCGATCGGCACACTCGACACCTGACCATTCTGCCAAGTCACCATCCGATCAAACTGACCCTCGGCAACCAATTGCACCGCCGCAACCCCAAAAGCCGAAGCCAACAAGCGATCTAAGGGGGAAGCAGTGCCGCCCCGTTGGGTATGACCCAAGACAGTCACGCGGGTTTCTGCCCCGGTTTTCTTTGCCACCTCATCCGCAATGTACTGACCAATGCCCCCAAGGCGACATTCACCGAACTGTAATTCATGCTTTAACACTTCCCCGGAGGCAGTACAGACCGCTTCGGAAACGATCACCAAGGTGTGGGTATTGCCAGAGGTTTGGCGATCGCAAATAAAATCGCACACCACCTGAAAATCATAATTAATCTCCGGAATGAGAATCACATGAGCGCCCCCAGCAATCCCGGCATTGAGCGCAATATGACCCGCATCCCGACCCATCACCTCCACAATCATCACCCGATTATGGCTGGCCGCCGTGAAATGGAGCCGATCCAACGCTTCCGTTGCAATATTCACCGCCGATTCAAACCCAATCGAACGTTCCGTCACACTCACATCGTTATCAATCGTCTTGGGAATCCCGACAAAATTAATATTGCCCTGCTGTGCGAGACGGCGCAAAATTGCCAAACTACCATCCCCACCGATCCCAATTAAGGCATCCAAACCCAAACTATGGTAGGCATCAATCATTTCCTGGGAGCGATCGCGGAATGTCCCATCCTCCATCGGATAGGCAAAGGGATTGCCCTTATTCGTTGTCCCCAACATCGTGCCGCCCATCGTGAGCCAACTATCCACGGTCTCGGCATTGAGAACCATCACTTCTGGAGGCTGTTGCAAAAGCCCCAAAGTTGCACGACAAATCCCCACCACTTCCCAACCATGGACATTTTGGGCACAATGGGTAACCGCTCGGATGGCGGCATTCAGTCCCGAACAGTCACCACCACTCGTAAGCACGCCAACTCTTTTTATTCCTGCCATAGTTTATCTCTCAGCCAAACTGACAAAGGTAATCTGTAATTAATCTCGAATTAATTTTTGGGAATTAAGCTTCTTGAATTAATTTTTTGAATTAATCATCTGTGATGGCTATATTGTCAGGGGAATTGGGCGCAATCATGCCAATCCGAGATGTTTTGTTGGATTTTTTGACAGTTATTCATCGACAGCACTTTTTTGTCAAGAATTCTCCATAAAAGCACCTATCGATTGCCAATCAGGTACATTCAGCACCCATTAATTCAGTGCTAATCAACTGTTTCTGAAGCTGCTCACTAAGCCAACCGAGGTGGTTGGGGGATTTCAAGACTTTGATTGGTCAGACAGCGCCAATGGTAGTCAAACAGATTGGGGGTTGGGTGATTGAGGCTGGCGATCGCCGGAGCAGCGGGAAAGGGCCAAAGACGATCAAACACAATTTCTCGATTGGGCGTAAAGGCAAACTGCAACAAATACACACTAGGCGATGCAGAGATGGAGTCCAAAAGCTGAACGCCCAAATCCTGGACAGAAGCCCGTTGCGCCTCCGTCAAATTAATCGGTTGATGATAGGAATTGGGCATAATCCCTTCACCAATCACCTCACCAAACCGATAACCATCCCGCGAGGCAATTATTGGCAACCAATGATCACCAATGGCTCCATTGTTACAAACCTTATGTTCTGTATGTTCTAAAACCCAATGTCGCCTTGTATCGACTTGACGACAGGCTTCGAATAGCTCACGTTGGTGGAAAAAAATCTGTTCCGGTAAATCGATAGTCAAGGGACAGAGCAACAAACCTTCATCACTGGGAAAATTTTGGTAGCGCACCATGGCAGGCGTAACCACATCAACTTCCAGGTCAGGGTTGGAGGTAGCAACCGCGTTTTTGAGTGACTCATACATCCGCTCCGTGACTGGGGAAGCGGAAATCAATTTACCGGAATACTTTAACTCTGCATTAACTAGAATAATGATTCTAGATAGTGCCGAAGGTCGGGATGGGGCTGCCACCTTTGGGGTTGAATGTGGGTAGTTCAATCTCAGACAGGCTATGACGACGGGTTTTCACTGCAAGGCGATAGCTCACGCTCTGGAGTTCAGCATGGAGCTGTCGATTTTCCTTCTGTAGCTTTTCTACTTTATCGCGAACGGCGGTCATTCTCTCAGCAAATTTCTGGCGATAAATCTGAGGTAATTCTTGGACAACTTGCTCGAGCATCCGGCTGCGATCGCTCAGTTCCTGGACGGATTGACGGAGCTGATAGATCTCTTGGTCTTTCTGGGTGAGTTGCTCTTGGTAGAAGGACACCTGCTGTTCGACTTCTTGGAGCTGTTCCCGGAGGAGACGTAATTCTGCCTGGTGGCGCTCAGAAAATTCGGGTTGGGGGGCAAACTCTTCGTTGCCTTTGACGAGGCGAAAGAGTTCTTGGGACAGTTGTTGTACGAGCTGATCGCGCAGTTGGAGTTCCTGCTTGAGCTGGGCTGTGTCCTGGGGGGGATTCTGTAAGTTTGCTGTTGGTGCCACGGTTTTCTCCTTACTCTATCGCTAGAAATTTTGGGGATTTTTTAAGTCAGATATCTTGAGTCTAAACAAGTTTCGGCAAATCTACGACAATCTTTGGATATATTTAGACACCAAAAATTCGTCTGTTGCTGATTACTTTTTACTGTATAGCGCCAGTATAAACCCAATAATATCTAATACATCGTGAAAATGAGCCTTCTGGGGACAATTTTGTAAAAAAAACCTCCCTTACTGTTTCCCGCTTGCGGATAAGATAGGGGGGATTTTTAAGAATCCCAATTTTTTTTCCATGAGTATCGCAAGCAATCCTCCGATTAAGTTTGGCACTGACGGTTGGCGTGGCATTATCGCCGATGATTTTACGTTCGCTAATGTTTGTAAGGTCACGCGGGCGATCGCCAGTTATTTAGAGACGGCGTATCCGAAGGATCGTCCTGTGCTGATCGCCTATGACACCCGTTTTTTTGCCGATGAGTTTGCCCAAACTTCGGCAGAAGTCCTTGCAGACCTCGGTTGGACGGTGAAGGTTGTGGAGCGGGATTGTCCGACTCCTGTTATTGCCTATAACGCGAAGTTTTTGAATTCGGCTGGGGCGTTGATGTTCACGGCAAGTCATAACCCTGCGCCCTATTGTGGCATTAAATATATTCCTGATTATGCGGGACCGGCGACTCCGGAGATTACGGATACGATCGTCGCGAATATCGCGAGTTCTTCGGATGAGATGCCGACGGGTAAGAATAGCGACAAGATTAGTCGTTTTGACCCGAAGCCTGAATATTTGAAGTTTATCTACACGTTGCTGGATGTGGAAAAAATCCGGTCGGCGGGTCTGAAGGTGAAGTATGATGCGCTTTACTCGACTTCTCGCGGTTATTTGGATGAGGTTTTAGCCCACTGTGGCTGTGAAACGGAGTCCTTTAATACGACGCGGGATGTGTTGTTTGGTGGCGGGATGCCTGAGCCGAAGGGTTCGCAGTTGGTGGGTTTGATCGATGCGGTCAAGGCTGATCAGGCAGATATGGGCATGGCAACGGACGGAGATAGCGATCGCTTTGGGGTGGTGGATGAGTTGGGTAATGTGCTCACGCCGAATATTGTGTTGATGTTGCTTGCCCGTCACCTGCTGAAAAATAAAGGTCAGAAGGGGGCGATCGTCCGGACTGTGGCGACGACTCATTTACTCGATAATCTGGCAGCGAAGTACGGCTTGGAAATCTTTGAAACTGCGGTTGGTTTCAAGTACATCGGTGAAAAAATGCGTGAAACTGACGTGTTAATCGGTGGTGAGGAATCGGGTGGTTTGAGTGTGTTGGGTCATATTCCTGAGAAAGATGGAATTTTGGCGGATATGCTCGTGGCGGAGGCGATCGCCTATGAAGGTAAACCCCTTTCTCAACTGGTCGAAGAAGCCTTGATTGATGCAGGTGGTGCGCTCTTAAATAATCGTCTAGATCTGCACCTCGAAGAACCCCACAAAAAAGCTGTTTTGGACTTCTACAAAGCGACTCCTCCCACCTCTGTAGCTGGTTTAGCTGTGAAGGAAATTGGCTTAAAAGATGGTGTCAAACTCTATCTTGAAGGTGGTAGCTGGATTCTGCTGCGTCCCTCTGGTACTGAACCTTTGATGCGGGTTTACATGGAAACCAATTCTCAAGATCTAGAAGATAAGGTTGTTGCGGAAATGGAAGCGGCGATCGCCAAACTTGATCCTGCAAAATAAATTCCTTGAATTCATGTTTTAATCCTCTGCTGCGTAGTAGGGGATTTTTTTGCGCAATCCCGAAATTGAAGATCTAGAAAAAGAGGCGATCGCTAACTACGTCAAAAGTATTCGCCAATTCAAATCTGAAGTGCAACAGGTTCTGATGATGACAGCAAGAATACTTCACTCGGAGTGCGATAGTC
>JBIKYI010000089.1:0-8156 GCA_044355355.1 Limnothrix sp.
CCAATGCATGTGTTCATTTCCGAGACGGTCGCAGAACATTTAGAAGAAGAAAACGGTCTTTTGGTGTTGCATGATGATCTCCACCTGAAGGGTATTGATGAGACGATTCGAGCTTTTTCGTTTCCTCTACAACATTATTAATTCACCATTATTAGAGTCATTCAACGATCAATGAGGGTTTGAGCGATGGGACGCAAATCAAAACTCAAAAAACAACGAAAAACAGCAAACGACTCAAAATTACCTCCCTTGAATAAACCAAGGGGAGATATTGAGACCTTAACTCACCTCGGTTACGGTGAACATAACCGCCTGCGATCGCCAGACATTCCCGCTGACCGACCTGAACCGCAAGTTTAGGACAGATTTCAGACATCAGACATCAGATATCATCATCGATGTTCGAGCAATATGCTTTGGAAACAAAAAATCCCCCAATTGCTGGAGGATTTAGGGATGGTTTGGGAGCCTGTTAATACCGATGAGTTGATATGAGGATCGGTGAATTTAAGCACGATTGGTGGCGTTAATTTCTGCGAGAATCTTGTCTGCACCCTGGGCTGTAACCTTGGCGGCGAGTTCGATCCCCAGTTTTTCGGCATCGCTACGGCTACCGCTAACTTGATCCCGGATCAGGGTTTGACCGTCAAGACTGGCAACCATGCCGACGAGGAGTAATTGGTCCCCTTCGATGGTGGTATTCACGCCGATGGGAACTTGGCAACCGCCTTCGAGTTGTCGTAAAAATGCCCGTTCTGCATAACAACGATCGCGACTTTCCGCATGTTCTAGCACAGGACGGAGGAGGTCTAAAATTTCGGTATCGCCATCACGACATTCAATACCGAGTGCCCCTTGTCCTACTGCATGGAGGGAAATGTCACTGGGGATCAACTGGTGGATGCGATCGCCAAAATCGAGACGTTGTAGACCCGCCGCCGCCAAAATAATGGCATCATAATCGCCGCTATCGAGTTTCGCGAGGCGAGTGTTGACGTTACCGCGAATATCTTTAAATTCTAGGTGAGGGAAATGGTGACGTAATTGCGCTAAACGACGCAGGGAAGATGTCCCAATCACCGCGCCTGCGGGTAGGGTCGCCAGTTGCTTATCCTTATGTTGTTCATGCACCACTAGGGCATCTGCCGGGTCAACTCGCTCTGTGACACAACCGAGCATTAAGCCTTCTGGTAAGTTAGTAGGAAGATCCTTCAAGGAATGGACAGCAAAATCGGTTTCACGCTTTAACATGCCGTCTTCTAATTCTTGGGTGAAGAGTCCCTTGTCACCAATTTTGGACAGGGCAACATCCAGCACTTTATCTCCCTGGGTTTCCATGGTCTGGACTTCAAACTGAATGTCGGGATAGGCTTTTTGGAGTTCGTCCCGTACCCAATAGGTTTGAACCAGTGCCAATTGACTTTTACGGGAGCCAATCTTTACAGTGCGTTTTGCGGTGGTCACGGCGGTCATATTAATTTAATGAGAATTTATAAAGACGATCTTAAATTTACAGTCTTACAATTTTGACTCAGACTAGAGTAACGCGTTGTCAGACTTTATTCGTAAGTTTTGTCGCTGGATTGGCTGGAAATGTTACAACTGTTCACATTCGGGGCGATCGCCAACCATAGACCTATTCGGGTGATGTAGTCGAGTTTTTTGAATCACCTCCAATCCCAATCTAAGCCATATGAATGCCATGAAAATCGAGCCATGAAAAAACGAGTGACGCTAACTTTTCCGCAGGATACGATCCAGATGCCTGTCACCTACCGTTTGGCGAAGGATTTTAATATTGCTTCGAATATTATCCGTGCCCAGGTTGCGCCGAATCAGGTGGGGAAATTGGTGGTGGAGTTACAGGGAGACATTGATGCGATTGAAATGGCGCTGGAATGGATGAAGGGCAAAGGGATCATTGTGTCCCTCGCGAGTAAGGAAATCACGATTCATGAGGATATTTGTGTGGATTGTGGTCTCTGTACGGGGGTCTGTCCCACGGGAGCTTTATCCCTCGATCCTACTAATTTTCGCCTGAAGTTTAATCGCCAAAAATGTGTAGTCTGTGAGCAATGTTTACCCACTTGTCCGGTACAGGCGATCGCCACGAACTTCTAATTTTTCTTGAATTTTCAGTTCATTCCCAACAAAAATCCCCGCAGGTAAGGCAGACATCAATATCTACTCTCACCAACGAGGATTCATGAGTTAATTTTTTTGAGGATCTTTTTGCAGATCTAACGATTAAGGGGTTGTCGATTCGATCGCCGGAGTGCCAGAAGTTTGAGGTTTAGGCGCAACCGCTTGGAAAATGCCCCAACCAATCAGGGCGATCGCCGCAATCCCGCCAATAATACCTGCCACCTTGATCAGAGGATTTGCTGTGGGTTCATCTTCGAGTTCTTCCTCCTCATCATGGGCAAAACGATGGAAGAGATAATCAAGGGCATAGTTCCGCAGTTCCATATATTTCGGGTCGTCCATAATCTGATCACGATTACGGGGACGCTCAAAGGGAACCTCCATAATTTCGCCAATCTTGGCATTAGGTCCATTGGTCATCATCACGATGCGATCGGCTAAAAATAGCGCCTCATCAATATCGTGGGTAATCATCAAAACAGTGATTTTATTGGCACGCCAAATTTGCAACAATTCCTCTTGCAATTCCTCTTTGGTGATGGCATCTAATGCCCCAAAGGGTTCATCCAAAATGAGGACTTCCGGGTGAATTGATAACGCACGGGCGATCGCCACCCGTTGTTTCATCCCGCCGGAAATTTGGTGCGGTTTTTTCTTCGCCGCTTCGGTTAAGCCGACCATTTCCATGTACTTTTTAACCGTGGCTTCCCGTTCCGCCTTCGACTGATCTTTGCAGACCGTATTTACCGCAAGGGCGACATTATCATGGGCATTTTTCCAGGGCAACAAACAATAGTTTTGAAACACCATCATCCGGTCGGGACCAGGGGCTGTGATGGGGTTGCCATGGAGAGTAACCGTGCCAGAAGTAGGCTGATTAAACCCAGAAACCATATTTAGCATGGTAGATTTACCGCAACCGGAGTGACCGATAATGCAGATAAATTCCCCCTCATGAACCTCTAGATTTACTCCGTCTAATACAGTGAGGGGACCTTTCTTGGTGGGATAGACTTTCGTCACATCTTTTAGCTCAAGAAAAGCCGTTTGTTTTTGTTTTTCAAGCGTAACTTCGGATGCTGTCATCATGTTTTTCACTAAATGAAAATGGGTTGCCTGCGTTCACAAGAAATCCTGCGGTAAATAGCCTGTAGAAAATGAATATTTTCCCTAGGAATTTGCGATTGTTTGATCGAGGAAAATTTCGCTGCTGGTAAATTCGCGGTAAATATTAAAACGTTTGATATAGCCGACAGGATCATCGGGGGTAAAAACCATACCGTCCATGAGTTTGAAGGTTTGGCGATCGCCTTCGATGTCGGGCCAACCCAATTGACGGCAAGCCTCTCCAAAGAGATCCGGACGACGTACCCGCTCCGTAATTTCCACCCAGTTTTTCGGGAAGGGCACATAACCCCAACGCGCCAATTGCGTCAATAACCACAGCCCCTCGCCCCTCGCCGGACAATTTGCCTGTTCATTATGGAACTGATGGAAACGAGCCAACATTTCTGGTGGCTTACCATCACCGCGATCAAAGGTATCAGCAAAACCTGCTCTGATCAGGCTCGGCTCCAGATTCAAGATGGAGTTACTCAACATCCCTACAATTGCCGGGCGATTGCGGGGATCATCGCAATAATCGCAGGCTTCCAATAACGCCTTCACGAGGGCAATGTGGGTTTTGGGATTGGCAGCAACCCAATCTTCCCTTGCACCTAATACCTTTTCGGGGTGTCCTGCCCAAATATCGAGATCCGTTGCAATCACATAACCTAAGCCTTCTGCCACGGCTTGAGAGTTCCAAGGATCCCCGACACAGAAACCATCGATCGCCCCAGAGCGTAGGTTTTCGACCATCTCTTCGGGGGAAATATTAATCAGGGTGACATCTTGGTCAGGATCAATGCCAGCGGAGGCTAACCAGTAACGTAACAAGAGGTTTTCCATGGAAGCGGTATAGACAACCCCAAAGGTCAAAATCCGATCCGGTGTCGTTTGGAGATGTGCCTTTAATTCTTGGGGGGTTTTGATGCCAGCATTGAGAAATTCTTTGCTGAGGGTGATGGCGTTGCCGTTCCGACTCAGCACCATCGCGCTGACCATGGGAATGGAGACGTTATTACCTAAACCCACGGTCAGAGCAATGGGCATCCCTGCGACCATCTGGGCGGCATCGAGTTCTCCTGTGGTCACACCGTCGGCGATCGCCTGCCAACTGGATTGCTTCACCAGGTTGACTTGCTCCAGACCATGCTTCTGAAAGAGTCCCAATTCCTGAGCCACAATAAAGGGCGCACTATCATTCAGTGGTAATAAGCCAACATTAACCGTCGTCTTTTCCAATTGCGTCGAAACATCAGAAGCATGACTAATCTGACCCACTTTCTTCACCCGTTTTTGCTGGTTGAGGAAATAGACAATCTCATGGCGCAGATTGTAATACTCAGGGTGATTAACCACCTCTAAACGCTCTCTAGGACGGGGAATCGGCACTTCTAAAATTTGACCAATATGGGCTTCGGGACCTGTCGTCAGCATCACCACTCGATCCGACAGCAACAGAGCCTCATCTACATCATGGGTTACCATCACACAGGTAATGTGCTTCTCCTGAACAATTTCCATCAATTTTTCCTGAAGATTGCCCCTGGTCAGGGCATCCAATGCCCCAAAGGGTTCATCCAAGAGCAATACTTTCGGTTTGATGGCAAGGGCACGGGCGATCGCCACCCGTTGTTTCATCCCCCCAGACAGCTCACCCGGTTTCCGATTTGCAGCCCGCTTCAGACCTACCAATTCAATGTGTTCATCGATAATCTGACGACGTTCAGCCTTGGGTAAATGCTTCAACACCCGGTTCACTGCCAAACCAATATTTTGGCGCACAGTCAACCAAGGCAACAGCGAATAATTCTGGAACACCACCATCCGATCCGGGCCAGGACCAGAAACCTCCTTACCCTCAACGACCACACCACCAAAAGTAGGATGATCCAAACCCGAAATCATGTTCAACAACGTTGATTTACCACAACCAGAGTGACCAATGAGCGAGATAAATTCTCCCTTTTCGATTTTTAACTCAATCCCCTTTAACGCAATATAGCGATCGCCATTAGGGAGCGGAAAAATTTTATCAACGTGATCAACTTCAATAAAATCTAAAAATTTACTCGACATAATTCAGTCACCAGTGAACAGAAATCAGCTATTAGAGAGCAGTCAGGCAGGATCAAATTTTTACTTCTTTAAATTAATGCCCCGTAATTAAAAATGGAGCAATCAAGGGGCATTAATCAGAGTGAACTAAAGTAAAAATCAACTTAATGTTTAGTTTGTATGTGTTTAGTTATTGTTTAGGTTCAGAGGGAACCACAAGCTTAGAAATCAACTCAACCAATCTGTCTAAAATCAGACCAACGATACCGACATAAATTAGAGCTAAGATAATACGGCTCATCTGTGAACTGTTGTAGGAATCCCAAATAAAGAAACCAATTCCCACACCACCAACAAGCATCTCTGCCGCAATAATCGCCAACCAAGAAAGACCAATGCCGATTCTTAGACCCGTGAAAATATAAGGAACTGCAGAGGGGAACAAAATGTTAAAGAAATAGCCAACCTTAGAGAGTTTAAGCACCCTAGCAACGTTACGATAATCCTGGGGAAGCTGTTGTACACCAACCGTTGTATTAATAATGATCGGCCAGATAGCAGTAATAAAAATTACGAAAATAGCAGAAGGTTCACTTTGACGCATTGCAGCCAACGAAATCGGCAACCAAGCCAAAGGCGGGATCGT
Organism: Limnothrix sp.; assembly: GCA_044355355.1. Taxonomy (GTDB): domain Bacteria; phylum Cyanobacteriota; class Cyanobacteriia; order Cyanobacteriales; family MRBY01; genus MRBY01. The sequence goes on from JBIKYI010000089.1 coordinate 5,954, forward strand.
TCTCAATACCTGAAAGATAGGGTCAAGGGCATCATACATTAAGCGATTTGCCCCAATCAAAATCCCTAGCGCAATGCCTACTACCGTCGCTAAAGAAAAACCAATTGCAACCCGTTTTAGACTCGCAAAGATCTGTAATCCTAACCCTTTATCTACACCACCATTATCAAAAAAAGGATTAATGATTAACGGATCCCACGTGTCCTTAATCATCATGATCGGACTTGGTAGTCGTGGCGCTTCACCACTGCATAGCAACTGCCAAATCACCAATAAGATGGAGATTGCCGCCAGTGGAGCAAGAAAGCGACGAAGCAACGGAATATATTTCTGTAAAGGATTGACTCGACGACGGGCAGGCGCGGTTGAACTAGCCATGACAATAAATCTCTAAAAAATAACAAACAAACTAATCACTAATCGAGACATCAGAGTACAGATATCAGACATCGATATTTTGGTGATATCTGATGTCTGAATATCTGCTTACTGATTCTTAGGGCTACGCTTTGAGCGCTTTAATCTTCAAGCTATCGAGATAAGCCTTGGGATTTTCGGGGTCAAAGGTGACTCCATCGAAGAAGGTCTCTACACCACGGGAATCACTCGTCGGAATATCTGCATCAGCAACCCCGATCGCCTTAGCCGCTTCCTTCCACAGATCAGCCCGGTTAACCTCATCTACCAATTTTTTAGTATCCGTACTAGAAGGAATATAACCCCAACGAATGTCCTCAGTTAGGAACCAAAGATCATGACTCTTGAAGGGATAAGAAGTATTGTTAGCCCAGAACTTCATCTTCTCAGGGAAGGCCTCAACAGTCTTGCCATTGCCGTAGTCAATGTTGCCCTTGCTACGCTCCACAATGTCAGCCACAGGAACCTTAAACCATTTGTCCTGGGAAACAATTTTACACATCTCATCAATATTTTCGGGCTTATCACACCATTGTTGTGCTTCGAGGATTGCCATCATGACAGCCTTCGCCGCCTTGGGATTAGCATCAACCCAATCCTTGCGTAGAGTAAATGCTTTCTCAGGGTGATCTTTCCACATTTCACCAGTAACAAAAGCTGTATAGCCAATCTTTTGGTTAACCAGTTGCGCATTCCAAGGTTCACCCACACAGAACGCTTCCATGCCACCCACTTTCATGTTGGCAACCATCTGAGGAGGAGGAATCGGAATAACAGAGACATCCTTATTCGGATCAATGCCACCAGCAGCTAACCAATAGCGCATCCAAAGGTCGTGGGTTCCACCAGGGAAAGTAATCGCACATTTAAGCTCTTTACCATCAGCCTTTGCCTTAGCAAAAACTTCCTTCAGAGGTGAACTGTCAACACCTAGCTTCAGATCGTTGTAGGTACTGGACACGGAAATCGCCTGACCGTTGGTATTCAAACGTGCCATGATGTACATCGGCAGGGGTTGCTTACTCTTAGTGATTGCCCCTAAGGTCATCAGGTAAGGCATGGGGGTTAAAATATGCGCACCATCGATACCGCCGCCACCGGAACCTAATTCTAGGTTGTCGCGAGTTACGGGCCAGGAGGCTTGCTTGAGGATTTCTACACCTGTCATGCCATATTTGTCGAAAAGACCCTTTTCTTTGGCAATAATCAACGGCGCGGAATCAGTTAAGGCAATAAATCCTAGTTTGACAACATTTGTCTCTGGGGCTTCACCGGATGCGGGAGCTGGTGCAGTGGTTGTAGTAGTAGCTTCAGGAGTCTCGGGAGTTTCGGAACTGGTGCAACCGTGGAGGATTGTTGTGCCGACAGCAGCACCCGCAGCAGTGACTAAAAATTTACGTCGTGAAAGATTGCTCATGTATTTTGTTGGGAATTAGCGCAAGATTGAAAAATAATGTAGGGTCATTCCCGTTCTGGAAAGGTTATTTAGGAACAGAACAGGATAACCAAGGGTTAGGGTTGCTTCCTGGGATTCCGCTTTGCTTTGTAATGGCAACTACGGCAGTAAGGCAAGAATTATTACAAGACATTGCGGTCTTTAATATTTTTTTTTTGTATTGTAGATAACTTTTTCTTGCCGACTCCAAGGATATTTCGCGTGAAATCAATGCAAAATATACATGGCTTGTTTGATGGACTGACTTAGGCGATCGCCATTCTTGATTGGCTTTGTGCTGCAATAATTCGGTGCAATGATTCAGTCTGAAACAGGTGGTTTTGGTCTAGT
>JBIKYI010000090.1:0-8146 GCA_044355355.1 Limnothrix sp.
CGGGTGTTTAAGGGGAGAAAGGTGGATTTCCGGGTAAATAGTTTGCCGAGTCGTTTTGGCGAAAAGATTTGTTTGCGGATCTTGGATAACTCTTCGACGCAGTTGGGCTTGGATATTTTGATCACGAATCAGAATATTTTGCAGCAGGTGCGGGAGATGGCGCAGCGTCCGTTTGGTTTGATCTTGGTGACCGGACCGACGGGTTCTGGTAAGTCAACGACGTTGTATTCGGTTTTGGCGGAACGGAATAGTCCGAATGTCAATATCAGTACGGCGGAGGATCCGATTGAGTATTCTTTGCCGGGGATCACGCAGGTGCAGGTGATCCGTGATAAGGGGATGGATTTCTCGTCGATTTTGCGGGCGTTTATGCGGCAGGATCCGGATGTGATTCTGGTGGGGGAAACGCGGGATAAGGAAACGGCGAAGACGGCGATCGAGGCGGCTCTGACGGGTCACTTGGTTTTAACGACGCTCCACACGAATGATGCGCCGGGGGCGATCGCCCGTTTGGATGAGATGGGGATTGAGCCATTCATGGTATCCGGTGCATTGTTAGGGGTATTGGCGCAGCGTTTGATGCGGCGTGTCTGTGGCGAATGTCGTATCCCCTACCAACCGACAGCCCAGGAATTGGGTCGCTATGGTTTAACTGCCTCTAGTGACGGTGAATTGACCGTTTATAAAGCGAATACCCTAACGGCAGAGCAAATTCAGGAAGCTAGGGCACAGGGGACTCTCTGTCCAAAATGTGGTGGCGGCGGCTATAAAGGTCGTGTCGGGGTCTATGAGTTTATGCAGAACAGTGAGGAGATCGAACGTCTGATCAACAGTGGTGCAACGACTGACCGGATCAAGGAGACGGCGGTGCAGGAAGGCATGCTCAGTATCCTTGCCTATAGTCTGGAGTTGGTGCGGGATGGCTATACCACCTTTGATGAGGTGGAGCGGGTCACCTTCACGGATTCTGGTTTGGAGGCTGAATTAAAGGCGAAACGCAAGACGGGCTTGGTCTGTAAGACTTGTGAGGCAGAACTCCAACCGGAATGGATTGATTGTCCCTACTGTCTGACTCCGCGCTTTGGTTAAGGGCTGCCCGTCACTCCATTAAACGTTAAAAATTGTCGTCTGGTGTCGTCGGGCGATCGCCCCTTGGGCATACTAAACAGAGACTATCGTCGATTCCTATCCTTTCAACTTGTTTAATCAACTTGTTTAAACCCCAAACAAACCGAGGAGAAATAAATTCATGGATTTAATGATCGAAGACTTGATGGAACAGCTCGTGGAAATGGGTGGCTCCGATATGCACATCCAAGCTGGAGCACCTGTTTACTTCCGCGTGAGTGGTAAATTAGCCCCCATCGACGATGAACCCCTTTCTCCCCAAGATGCCCAAAAGCTCATCTTCAGTATGTTGAACGGGACCCAGCGCAAAGACCTCGAAAAAAACTGGGAATTAGATTGTTCCTACGGTGTGAAGGGCTTAGCTCGCTTTCGGGTGAATGTCTACCGGGAGCGGGGTTGCTATGCCGCCTGTTTACGCGCCCTCTCCTCGAAAATTCCGAACTTTGATCAACTGGGTTTACCCGACATTGTGCGGGAAATGGCAGAACGTCCCCGGGGTCTGGTACTTGTTACAGGACAGACCGGTTCCGGTAAAACCACCACAATGGCAGCGATGCTTGACTTGATCAACCGCACCCGTGCCGAGCATATTCTCACGGTTGAAGACCCAATTGAATATGTATTCCCCAATAATAAAAGTCTGTTCCACCAACGGCAAAAGGGGGAAGATACAAAAAGTTTTGAAAATGCGCTAAAAGCCGCTCTCCGGGAAGATCCAGACATTATCCTTGTGGGTGAGATGCGGGATTTAGAAACTATTGCCCTCGCCATTTCTGCCGCAGAAACGGGTCACCTTGTTTTCGGAACCCTACACACCAACTCCGCTGCTGGTACGATTGACCGGATGCTCGATGTGTTCCCGCCGATTCAACAGCCCCAGATCCGGGCGATGTTGTCCAACTCCCTTTTGGCAGTGTTTAGTCAATGTTTGGTCAGTAAACATAATCCTAAACCGGGTGAATTTGGTCGTGCTATGGCCCAGGAAATTATGATCGTTACCCCGGCGATCGCCAACCTGATTCGCGAAGGAAAAACAGCCCAAGTCTATTCCGCCATCCAAACAGGGATGAAACTGGGGATGCAAACCATGGAACAAGCCCTAGCGGGTCTCGTTTCCTCCGGCGCAATCACCTTTGAAGAAGGTTTGTCCAAGAGTGGTAAACCCGACGAATTACAACGCCTAGTAGGTGGTGCACTTGGTGCAGGCGCTAAAGCGAAACGCTAAGATCGTTAAGAGAATCATTACTTAAAGATTCGTGATTAACCCTCTCACCTCACCTTAACTTGGGTAGCAAAAGTCAAAATGTCCGCAATGTATTGTCTGCTTTTGCTACCGACCGATTCAGAACATCACAACAGTTGACCTAGGATCATGCCTCAATTCGTAGCCCAAGTTGTAGACCGTAGTGGTCAGAAGACCAAACAAAAAATTGAAGCGAACTCAGCCGAACAAGCAAGGACAATGCTGGAGGCTCAATACCCTGAAGTTGGCAAAGTACTAGCCCAGGGGGAAATTGATCTATCCTTCATCGAAGGCGCATTAGCAAAGGTCACAGTTAAGGATAAGGCGGTTTTCTCCCGTCAGTTCGCGGTGATGATTAACGCAGGTGTGGCGATCGTGCGTTGCCTAGATATCTTGGGGGCAAACCATAGTAATTACAAGATGCGCGAAGCCCTCAGCAAGATTAAAAAAGAAGTGCAACAGGGGGTGAACCTATCGGATGCCATGCGTCCCCATGAGGAGTGCTTTGATACTCTGTATGTCAGCATGGTGGAAGCCGGGGAGATGGGTGGTGTACTCGATGAAGTACTGAACCGACTGGCAAAAGTGTTAGAGGACATGGCAAAGCTGGAAAATCAGATCAAATCAGCGATGACCTATCCTATGGCAGTAGGCTTTCTCGCTGTAGCCGTATTTTTTGGGATGACAGTATTTTTGATTCCAATCTTCGCAGATATTTTTGCCAGTATTGGTACAGACTTACCGTTACTGACACAAATCATGTTGATGCTCAGTCACTTCCTTCGTACCACTGATGAAGCGGTCATCAGAATTTTACCTTTTCCTTTTGGCAATGTTCTTTTCCTCATCATTGCTTTCAATCTTGCCATCTTTTCTTTGGGTCAGTATTACAAGACACCAGCGGGGCATTGGCAAATTGACAAACTAATGCTGCAGTTACCTTTAGTGGGTGATTTGATGCAAAAGAATGCTGTGGCGCGATTCTGTCGTATTTTTGGTACGTTGACTCGCTCTGGAGTGCCCATTTTAAGTTCATTTGATATCGTTGGAGCGACGGCAGGTAATGTTGTTATCGCTAAGTCTATTGAAAATGCGAAGGCTGAAATTCAGGAGGGGGGGATGTTGAGTATTGCCCTTGACCGGGATAAGGTGTTCCCGATTTTGTCAATTCAGATGATGACGATTGGTGAAGAAACGGGTGAATTGGATACGATGATGATGAAGGTTGCTGATTTTTATGAGGATGAGGTTGAGCAAACGGTTAAGGCGATGACGAGTATTTTAGAGCCGGCGATGATGGTGATCATTGCTGCCATGGTTGGTGTGATCTTGTTGTCGATGTATTTACCGATGTTTAAGGTCTTCCAGGATCTGGGTTAGGTTTTTAGACAGAGAAATGCAGTTCAGGGGGATGATTTGCTATGGCAGTTAGACAATCTCATTATGAAGCGCTGTTAGCGGAATATTCTTCGAGGAATGCGGCGATCGCCCTATTGAAGCAACATCGCCCTTATCTCTCGATGATCCCGAGTATGCGCCGTCCGGAAGAGAGCCTAGTGACGATCCCCCTGCCGATCATTCGACTGAAAAAAGATGATCACAATAATCCCCATGTGTCGAAAAAGATTTCGACGACTCAAATGCTCCCCTGCGATCTCGCGATTTTGATGTGTGATCCGGAGTGGCAAATTAAGTTAGATGTCGAAATTATGATTTTTATTCACCGCCCCGATGAGGATTTTTCGGAGTTACTGTTACGCTGGCGACATACCCAGGTTTGTTTAGACCAGGATTATGAATGGTTGATGCCCTCAGCAGAAAGTCATATGTTTAGTGATACGGCGGAACATATTCATCCTCTGTTCGTCATTTTTCCTGAAACACCGGAACGGATTTTGAAGGGTCTAAAAGGTGCACATTTACCCTATGTTATTGCCTCGAATGTCTCTAAGGAGGAGGAAAGGCAGGAGATTGCACTATCTGCTGATGGCTGATGTCGCGGCATGAATGCCTTGGTAATTTTTGTTGATTGGGCGTTTCTGGCTCTGTTGCATTTAGGCTAATTTTGAAGCGGATCATGCTCCGTCAAGGAACCGATAAAAAACTATGAAAACTATGAATAAGTTAAGTTTGTGTCAGTTTTGCTCATTGTCTGTTATCCTTGCGGGGTTTGGTTTAAATGCGGAGGTGGCGATCGCCTCTGTGACCCAACCGACTGACAATGCACAACCCCAACGAGTGGAAATCAGTCAGATTGCCTTGCCCAATACAGATCGTGGCAGACCGAGCAGTACTGCTGGTGGGAAACGGGGGGGCTGTATGGATCGAGAAACGAAGGCACTATTTCGTACAATTTTGCCTGTCAGTAGTTCTGGTGAAGCAGTTGCCTCGACCATTGCCAATAATCTAGACCTTTGGTTGTATATTCCTGAAAATAATGCGATCCGGGCAGAATTTAGTGTGTTTGCCCAGAATAACAACACCAATGCGTTGGTGTATTCCCAAGTGATTAATGATATCAAAGGTGAGTCGGGTTTACGGAAACTGGAAGTGCCGGATAATACCCTAAAGCCTGGGGTTGATTACTGGTGGGATGTGACCCTTGCCTGTGATGAATTTGATCACAGTGCGGATCTCTATCTATTTGGTACGGTTAATCGTCAGTCCCTGGAACAGGTTACTCTGCCTCATAATGATCAGGTGATCGATGCTTTGATGGTGGCACTCCGGGGCGATCGCTCCTATCTCACATTAGATCCGACTGAAGCCCAGGAATTATTGACTGCCCTAGAGCGGAGTCGGGATGACGTGACGGTGAATATGGTTAGTGATCGTCTTCGTACCCATTTTGTTGCCCTCCGTAATGACTATGCCAAGCTGAGTCAGTCTTTGACGAAGGTTCCCCAAAATCCTAGTATTACTCCAGCAGAAATCGCTAACCTGAAGAAAAAACAAGGGGCGATGGTTTTGGAGTTGGCTCAGTTGTCGGCGTTCTATGGGATTTGGGCAGATACGGCTAATTTCTTGGCGGAATATCGTGGTGATTATCCAGCGGAATGGCGATCGCTACTCGAATCCATTTTCCCTGGGGATGACCCGAAAACACAAGAACAGGAAGACATGATTATTCGTTTACTCAGTGTGTCTTAATTTACCTGGCTGGATATTTCCCTTGAATCACGATTGAACGATTTGAGTGATTTGTAATTTGTTGATGTAATTTGTTGAGTCCTTCTCGTAAGACTATGAGCCACTGAATGAAGCGTTTGGGCGCTGCTTATTGCTAGTTTGGTCTTAAACTTGCGGTGGTGGTTCAACAACTTGCTTTTATCTTTATTACTTGTGTCTTTGAACTTAATCTGCAAATTGACTGTTTAAATTTGGTCTGTCAATCCTATCTTTACCTATGGCAGAGTCATTAATACCGTCAATTTCGATGCCCCACTCTGTAAATTTCATCTTGTTACAGTCCATGTAATTGATATGGCGAAGACATCCTTCGGTAGAGTAAAGACATACCTGAATCAGGCTGTGCAAACAATGATTGATTGAGAGATTTTGCTTCGTTTTGTCATGCTTGTATTAATCTTGTGCTACCTATCTCCTTTAGGAGAATCCCATGAATAAACAATTGGCTGGTCTACAGTTTCTGCTTGTCTCGTTTGGTTTAGTCTATGGTCAGAATCCACTCAATGCAGCCAGGCTATATCCACCGGAGATGCTCGATCCATCACAATCTCAAATTAGCGGTTTAGATCAATTGCCACAAACGGGTCGGGGCAGTCCTGATAGTACGGCTGGGGCTGGTTCACGGTTGTATTTACCGAATCCGGGTTCGATTAGTCCGGACGGGCTGACTGGCGGAGGAAAGCGAGGATCCTGTGTGAATCAGCGGGCATTCTATGCGATCCTACCTAATCGTGACGGTGAGGCGATCGCCCAAACCGTTGCGTCTGACATTTCTCTGTGGTTTTACATTCCCAAAAATGAGGCAGTGCGTGCTGAATTTAGTGTTTATAGTCAGGATGATAATGTTGACTCGCTGATTTATTACCAAGAAATTAATGACATTAGTAGTCAAGAGGGCTTGGTTAAGATTACTCTGCCGAAAAATACAGTGCAGCCGGGACAGCAGTTTTGGTGGGATCTGACTCTAACCTGCGATCTGAATGATCGTGGGGCTGATGCTTATGCGATTGGCTCTGTTCAGCGTTTGGAGGCAACAACGATTAAGTTGGAGAATAGGTCTGATGTGGTAGCGATGGTGCGGCAGGCTTTGTTGGCGAAGGATAGTTATTTAACTGTGCCGGATCGTTTGTCATTGGGGAATGCTTTGCTTGCCCGTGGTGATGCTCAGACGGTGCAGATGGTGTCTGATCGTTTGCGATCGCATTATTTGGGTTTGTGGCAACGTTATGAGGAGTTAAATCAATCCCTGAATGAGTTGCTGATTTATTCCTATGTGGAGCCGGAGGTCACTAATGCGCTGCGGGCGGAACAGACCCAGGTGGCTTTGGAATTGGCGCAATTGTCCGCTTTCTTTGGTTTATGGAGCGATGCGGTTAATTTGTTGGCAATGCAGCAGACTGAGCAGCCTGAGGCATGGCAAATGCTATTGCAGATGATCGACTCGCAGCCGCAATAGTGACTTTGTATCGTGATCGTGGGCTAGATTTTGCTGAGATAGTTCACGATCTCGGTGGCGATCGCCTCGACTCCTGTTTTATCGATGGGGCGATCGCCGGTGGGTGGTTGCGGCGCTTCCCGGAGAAAGTCTAAATTGCCTTGGGCAAAGGTTTTCGGGTCGATAATTTGATGCCGACTGTAAGTTTTTAGACCTTCTAGAAGTACAATTCCCTCAGCAAAATCATTGCGGGGTAGGGTGGCAATGGGCAGATCCTGGAGCATGGCTTCGGCGAATGTGCCAAAACCAGGTTTGGAAACCAGGTGATCGCAGAGGGGCATAAAATCCACAGGGCGATAGGCAACATTCGTGATTTTGCAGAGGTTTTCAAGGCTTGGGGCTTGGCGGTCAAAGGTAATAAATTGATAGTCGGGGAATTCCTCTAGGGCATGGTAGGGAATGCCGCTGAGTCCCAATCCCCCAAAGGTGAGGAGGATGGTTTTTTCCTTGGGTTCCGTGAGGGCAAAGGTTTCCCGTAGTTGTTGTACAGAATATTTCGGTGTGCCGCCGATGAGTCCTGTGGTGGTGATGTGGGGGAAACGGGTCATGGGTTCATGGAGCGGTAAACGGAACAGGCGATCGCCCTTTTGATATTGGGTGGTAATCCAGTCCGCCTCTTCGATAAATTCCCCTTGCCAATCCTGGTAAATAAAATCCCAACCAAAATTCGACATGAACCAGCAGGGAATGCCCGCCGCCTCAGCAATAGCAGCCGCTAGGGGAGGGACATCTGCCAGCACCAAACTCACCCGATTGAGCTTGAGAAAATTCACCTCATCCATAATGATTTGGGGCGATCGCCGTCGCACATCCCGCAACTTCGCCAAGGTTATCTCCAGATCCATCGTAAAACTATCCGCCTGAATTACCCCCACATCCAATGTTTTCGCCCGCTGAATAAAATCCCCCTTGATATAACTCGCAATCAGCCAATGGGGTACAGTCGTCACAAAGACGAGCAAGGTATCAGGTAAAAGTTCCTGAACTTTAGCCGCGACAGCAGCGGTACGAACGGCATGACCAAAACCATGGCTAGTGATGGCAAGATATAAAATGGGGCGCATAAAAAATCAATGGTGAGAGTAAGAATA
>JBIKYI010000091.1:0-7985 GCA_044355355.1 Limnothrix sp.
AGAATAGAAGTGCCATTCGGGAGATATAAGGTGTTTATTAGACTTGCTCAACAACATCGGGACTTTGTTAAGGACCTAGTGATGACGCTACAAGCTCTGGCGATCGCCCTGGAGAATAGGGGCTATCTAGCTTCCTGTTATACCTGTGGGGCAGAACTCAACAGCGCATCATTTATGGTCAGCCTGGGCGCAAATCATCTGATTCGTTTCCTGGTTTCTGATTACGGCATTACCTGGACGGAGATGCGGGACGAACGTGAACTGATGAAGTTAGAAGGTGCAGAAGCCATCAGTCAGCTCCAAGAATTAGCCAATATGATCAAATATCAACGCGAATTGCCTAGGGAATTTTCCTACCAACGCCAAGGCACTGATAGCGTTGTCATTCTCTAATTCATACGGATGAGAGCATCATCGCTAAATCAATCCAAGTAAATTTCAAGTAAATGGAGATCCCTGAGTTGAGGGATCTTTTTTATGGATTTTATGGAGGAAAACCGCTTGACAAGCATCGCCCATGGTGAAGTTCTTAGTGAGCAAACATTGGTAAGCAGACAGTCACGAACAAATAGACTAAAGGTGCGGTAAAGACATAACTATCAGTTCGATCTAAGATGCCGCCATGTCCTGGAATTAATTGTCCAGAGTCCTTAAAACCTGCGTCCCGCTTCATAATTGATTCGGTCAAATCCCCTAATAGAGTGGTGGTGCTGATGAGGATGCCTAAAAAGATGCCTGTCATTGGCCACCAAGACCAACCAAGATACCAAGCCCCGGCGATCGCCACCAGGATTGTCCCAACCGAACCAAATAACGCCCCTTCCACCGTCTTTTTCGGGCTAATGGCAGAGAGTTTTGTTTTACCGAGCCATTTTCCCATGAAGTAGGCACCAATATCCGCCGCCCAGATGCAAACCATCACCACAAAGGTCAGCTTTAGCGCAGAGGGTAAATTAAACCAGTCTGCCCAGGATGCGGGGAGATAACCATAGAGGGGCAGATTACTCACAGATTCAGTTTCCGCGAGACTGCCCATCCGTAGACGTACCCAATAGCTGGGGAGATAGCCGCCATAGAATAAGCCCAAAATTGAGGTGGACATATCGGCGATCGTTGCCATTTTCGGTTGAAACAACAGATAAAAACAAACAAAAGTACCAGCGAGGGGGAACAATGCATCGGTCAGGCTGGTGTTGAGGGTCGAGATCACGAGCAAGATTTGGGAGATGATCAGGGTTGTTTTTACTGCTGGCTCTAGTCCCTTGGCTTGCACCATCCGAAAGTATTCCTGCTGTCCGAGAAAGACGATGATCCCCATGCCGAGGGTAAAGTACCAACCGCCTAGAATGATGAGGGCTAATGCTATGGCGATCGCCACTACTCCACTGATGATGCGAGTCAAAGACATAATTATTTCGGCTTATTTCCAAAGCATAGATAAAAAAATTAAAGCGAGTTCAGACGGGCTGTTAAAGAAAAGTTTATCAAACGTTAACGAGAATCTCTGCGATCGCCTGTCATTCCTCAATGTAGCGGGTGTGATCGGTGGCTGAATACCTGGTTAGACATCAGATATCAGACATCATTGGAGTACTTCACTGATCGGGACTGACGGGGCAGCAAAACCAGCAAATTTTCGTCACAATATAATTCGTCAATGAAGGCGTAAGATCGAGCGCAATATCAAGCGTTTGTTTCTTGTTAACGAACTTTGCAACCTATCACCCATACCGTTAATCCATACTATTAACCTATACCGTCAACCGAGCATGACATGAGCGATCAGTGGTCTAACTTTCTCCAAAACCTAGGGACATGGCAGGGTTCCTTTGCCGATATGACCCTTAACGGCGAGATTTTGAGCGATGTACCTTCTATTCTAAGTTTATCTACGGTGGATGGTGATCGCGATGTGGTACGTCTGCACCTACGGCGTTTTGCTGGGGGCGATGTGCAGGGTACGCCGACGAGTGATATTTGCCATGATTTCACCTCCCTGGGGCGACACATTATTTTTGCGGAAACGGGTTGTTTCTCGAAGGGGGGCATGTGCTTGTCTTCTATCACTAATTTTGTCGCGGAATTTGGCTTTGTCTATGGCGATCGCCGCCTGAGAATGGTACAGATGTACGATGATAATTTTAGGTTTAAACAATTAGTTTTTATCCGTGAATTCCGAGAAGGGACAAATGCCCAGGAACGTCCACCCCTGACGGTTGAGCAGTTAGCTGGAGTTTGGGAAGCGGAATCTCTAACTTACAAACCAAATTTTGATCCGCCAACCCACAGTACAGGTCGTCTGCGGCTCAATATTGCGGGGGATAGCTTGGAGTCGGTGCTAGAGTTTGGCGATCGCCAGATTACAAGTAAGGCAAGAATTGCAGGGAATCAAATCCAATTTAGCGACAGTCCCTTACCCAGACAAATTACCCTCTTGCCCGATGGCGGTTCGATTAATGTGCCCTTAGAACTCAAGCGCAATCAAGCTTTTTTTGTGGAGGTCGGTTGGCTTGTGGAAGCAGATTTACGACTACGAATTATGCGCAATTTTGACGCGGCAGGTAATTGGGAAAGTTGCGTCTTTATCACCGAAAGACGAGTCAACTAACATGATGACTAACAATTGACTGAGAAAGGGTTTGGCGCAAATTTTGTCGATAATCTGGATCAAGAAATTGCGTCCTAATTTGTTGCCATGTTACCCAAGTTTGTTGTCGTTCCTGGGTTAATTGCTGCATCAGTACAGGTAGTGTTTTTTTTGGATTTTGTTTAAGGTTTTCGCGTAAACTCTCCCATAAAAAATCTGTCAAAACTTCCCCATCTTGAAAGTCCCCGATGAGGGTTTGTACCCGTTTAATTTGCTTTAATTGTTGTTGATAATCTTCGCCATAGAGCGGCAAAAACAATTCCCGGTTGTAGCGCGATCGCTTGGCAGCTTTGCGGAGATCATGCAAACAATGCCAATCTTGCTTACTGAGGTGGTCTGGATTGCCTAGATCTGCCTCCATCGCACCGATCCACCAGCCAGGATGGAGCAGTAATTCACTCAATTGGGGCAACAGTAGATCGGGCAAAACTAAGGATAATTCTACGGTGGCGATCGCCCGATAGGTGGGCGCTGTTAACCAGTGATGACAACGCGCCTTAAAGGTTTGGTAGGTTTGGGACTGGAGAAAACGGTGTACTTTTTTAACCTGTTGCCGTCGCTGCCCTTGGAGTAATTGCCGTAACTGCTTCAGTTGTTGACGTTCGCTTTCTGGTAAAGCCATGCCACGTAATTGCTTTAATTTCAGCAACATTACATCAATATCCCGCAATTTTCCCAAAATACGTCCATATTTGCCAATATCTGCCGCCGTAATTCCGTTCAAATCCAGCGCTGGGGCGAAACCCAGTACCGCACTGCGTAACCGTCGCAAACCAATCCGCATTTGGTGCAACGCTTCTGGATCTTGATCTGCGAGGACACCTGCTTCCCGCTGAAAAACCCGTTCGCAATAGTCGGCGATCGCCTGATAAGCCCAATCACCCAAACAATTTGCCACTGTTTCCTGGGAAACCATGTCCTTGCCTTCAAGCTTCAATAAAGACTGCCCCGCAATTCTAAGCAATTTAAGGAGACAATTCGCCAAACCTTAGGGCAACTTAATCTTTAGGGATCATTGCTTTGCATCTATCCAATGAAAATCAATCAAAAACTCACAGAAAAATCAATGCAAAAATCTAGCCAACGCATAACCCAAACCCATATTATTTCTTACTACGTTTAGATGTGATTTTCGGTGTTGCTGGACGACGACGAGTGGGTTTACGTTTACTTTTTTTCTGTTCAAAAATACTCGCCAAACCTTTCTTTTTCAGACGTTTAACCGTCGAACCCAGCCAATCGCTCACATAATGGCTCATCGCACCAATTTCTAGTCCCGCAAAGAGCACTAAAATTTCTCTGCCGTAATGCTGCCGGATCTGTTGCCCACTGCCCATCAAAAAAGCTTGCCAATTCCAGGTAAATCCAAAAAATCCCTGGGCGATCGCCACACCGACCACTGCCACCGCCAACACAACCAGCCCAAAATAAATCACCCGCAACGTTGTCCCGACGACGAAGCCATGGGACAAGCTCGAACGGTGACTGAGGGTTTTTTGGTAGGGTAACCAGAGCCAGCGCAATATCCCCCAACGCTTAAACTGCACAGAATGGATATCCAGATCGGGACCAAACATCAGACCGCTAAACAGATATGCCAAGCCGAAAATCAGGGTTAATTCCCCATCACGGCTCAGCAGATAGGCGATCGCCACCACCCAGGGGAAACCCCAGAGGGTGATCCGATCATGGGTACGACCTGAGGGCATCCCTTAGCGCACGTCGGAGGATTTGATCAGCCATTGACCATCCTGACGCACCAAACCATAACGCACTGTCAACTGGGAATCATAGGAACGACCCTCATCCAGCGTGCCATCGGCGGTGTAATATTTGGCGTTTTCAGTCACCTGAGCCGTCACAAACGCTACATCAGGATCTGTCTCGGCATCAAACTCAATCTCGCCAATCTCCAGGGCATGTTCATAGGTGCGGTAATTGCCTGCCGCTGCTTCTTCCTGCGCGCCCGTCGTCCAGCGGGTCAGCAGTGGATCGGTTAATACCTTAGTTAATCCTTCAGTCTCATGTTTTTCCCCAAAGGCAAGGGCTTTCCCATCAAGCCAGCCCTGGATCACCTGTTCGGCGATCGCCTCATTAAATTCTCCTTCTGGCACGGTCTCAGGAATGGTGGCTGCTACCTCTTCCATCGTCGGAATCTTGAGGAGTGGCTCCGTAGTCAGGGTTACAGGTAAGGGATTTTCAATGAGCTTCATGCCGTTATTCAGGGAGGCGATCGCCTTCACAATGCCCACCAATAGCACCACAGAACCCACTGCCACAGCAATACCAATGAAGGGGAACGGTTTAAGTTTCGAGGAGGGGCCTTTACGTTTGGGCGTTTGCTTCGTGGTCTTCGTTTTGGACTTTGCCGCAGGCTCCGCCGGACGACTGGGGCGCTGAGTCACCTTCACGGTAGGAGCAGCACCCACTGCCATAGGTTGTTGAGGGGGGCGGGCAGAACGAGTCTGCTGCGGCGACACAGGGGCGGGACGGCTAACCTTACCGGGACGACTCACTGATAAATCCGCCATGGGTTCAATGCGCGTCTGGCTGGGGGGGCGAGCGGCTTCCGTGCCTACGACTGACCATTCCTGACTGGTGTCAGCAGGTAATTTTTCTAGATATTGCTGCACCTGTTCGTTAGCAAAATATTCCGTCAGTGAGACGGACTCACTACTTAAATCCCGGAAATGGGAAAAGACTTCCGATTTGAGCCATTTCTCACCATAGAGGCAGAGTCCCGGCAATAAATCCGGAGCATCCTGGGAATTTTCCCGAATATAGGCGATCGCCTCATATTCCTGACTCAATTCCAGCGCCTGATTTGCCTCATCCGTTTGCCCCAACAGGAGCGCACAGATCGCCTGTTCCAAATAAACATCCTGCCGCTTACCCAACCGTAAAAGCTTCTCCTTCGCCTTCACAATCAGATCCGGTTGACGTTCCGCAAAGCCCCCCGCCAACAACGCATAAACCGCCAAATAGGTCGAGACTGCTGAAGGACGCTTAGACTCTGCCACAAACAAAGTCTGCTGTTCTGTCACCGTCAAATAACTGCGCAACTGCTGGATAAACCGCAGAAAATCATCCATGCTGAGACCCGAATGGTCATCCCCAGCTCCATCAATGCCACCGCGAGCATCCAACATCATCTGCAACAACTGCAAACCCCTAGCCCGTCGCTGGGTCTCCGTTTCCGGTAGCGCCAATAACTCCAACGTTTGGTAGGGTCGCAAGCGATCTAAATCCCCTTGGATTTCCCCCCGCAAACCGGGAAAAATACCAGCATCAGCCAATAATTTTTGACCTTCTAAGCCCGACTCCGCCGCCGTTTCGTAATAGCCTTGTTGCCACTGTTCTCGGCTGAGTTCTAGGTAAGCCAAGGCTAAACAGAGAATTAACTCCGTTTTGACCACCTCCGCTGCCCCAAATAAATTCTGTTTAACTAAACTGCTCTTGTTAGATTTTAAGTACGGGGGAACTAGCTTCAACACTAGCTCATATTCTCCCAGTTCCAACAGCAACAAAAGTGCGCCCAAAAAGTCGATCTGCTCGATGGCGATCGCCGGACTACCCGTTTCCGCCTCATCCGCCGCCTCCACCTCAGTACTCTGAAACGGCAAGCGAACCCGACTCTGGGACTCCAATTGATAGGTTTTATTCAAAAACTCACTATCATAAACAGCCCGTCTATCCGTCTGGGACAGCACCTGATAAGACTGCTCAATGATGTTACTGCGAGCCTGAATTGCCAGATCACTATGCTCACGACGGGGCAACTGCGCGATGCGATCGCGGTAAGCCTGCGTAATTTGGGCAGTGGTCGCCTTAGTGGGAACCCCAAGGATTCGGTAATAGTCGAGCGGAATGCGCACAGTTTACTTTCCTATCAGCAAAAGTCACGTCAATTAAGGTTATATTAACCAAAGAATTTCACAAAAACTTCAAACACCATCAGTTGCAACCAGATTTAGTGGTTAGTGACAATCCACCCTTGCATCCTCAATGCCATTCCAGCAAAATAGAATGTCTCAAGGTGAGTGGATCAAACAACCCATAATGCTTTGCTTCTATGGAAATCAGTTTCATTCTAAACTGTAGTTGCAGTTTTCACACAGCCATAAGACCACGGGATCCAAGTATCCGTAGATTATTCGCCAAATCCTGAATTTTAATGATGCTTAAAGAACGGACAGCCCCAGAATTTGATAGCTCTTCGGTGCAGATTACCAAGGAAGAAGCTCTGATGTACTACGAAGACATGACCCTCGGGCGGATCTTCGAGGACAAATGCGCGGAAATGTACTACCGAGGCAAGATGTTCGGCTTCGTCCACCTCTACAACGGACAGGAAGCGGTTTCTAGCGGCATCATCCGCACAATGCGCCCCGGTGAAGATTATGTCTGTAGTACCTACCGTGACCATGTTCATGCCCTGAGTGCGGGGGTTCCTGCCCGGGAAGTGATGGCGGAATTATTCGGCAAGGAAACGGGTTGTAGTAAGGGTCGTGGCGGCTCGATGCACATGTTCTCTGCTGAACATAAGTTATTGGGGGGTTATGCCTTTATTGGTGAAGGAATCCCGGTGGCAGCGGGGGCAGCATTACAAAGTAAGTATCGCCGTGAGGTGATGGGCGACAAGAGTGCTGATAATGTTACGGCTTGTTTCTTTGGGGATGGCACGAGTAATAATGGTCAATTTTTTGAAACCCTGAACATGGCGGCACTTTGGAATTTGCCGATTATTTTTGTAGTGGAAAATAATAAGTGGGCGATCGGGATGGCGCACGAACGGGCGACTTCCCAACCGGAAATCTACAAGAAAGCCAGTGTATTCAATATGCCGGGCTATGAGGTGGATGGGATGGATGTCCTGGCAATGCGAGATGTGGCGCAGAAGGCGGTTGCCCGTGCCCGTGCTGGGGAAGGGCCGACTCTGGTGGAGGCTTTAACCTATCGTTTCCGGGGTCACTCCCTCGCGGATCCGGATGAGTTACGCTCTGCGGAAGAGAAGGAATTCTGGGCGCAACGGGATCCGATTAAGCGGTTTGAGAAGTTTATTCTGGGTCGTGAATTGGCAACGGCTGAGGAATTGAAGGCGATCGCCGACAAAGTACAGGCAGAAGTGAATGAATCTGTGACCTTCGCTGAGGAAAGCCCTGAGCCACATCCTTCTGAACTTCGGAAATACATTTTCGCAGATTAATTCGCGGATGAAGATTCCCTAGAATCAAAGATTTCGCTCTGATTTAGCCCCTAGTTTCCCCGGAGATTAGGGGTTTTATTATGGGCAAATGTGGTCAAATAAAAAAATTTTGCTACCATCTAATGCACCAAT
>JBIKYI010000092.1:0-7976 GCA_044355355.1 Limnothrix sp.
ATCGACCAAGAAAATCGCTTGACTATCGCACTCCGAGTGAAGTATTCTTGCTGTCATCATCAGAACCTGTTGCACTTCATACTTGAATTGGCGCTTTAATTCCGTCATGGAACGATCTATCTGCTCTTGGTTACAGTCGCTGACATCTAATGTTTCCTGCGCAATTACTTTAGTTGGTAGCGTACTAAAAAACAAAATAAATAGAACTAAGATCACCTTGATTTTTTTGTAAGGTATTCTGTTTACAGATTCTTTTTGGCAAAATAGATTAATGTTATTTGAGATTGTTGCAAGAAATGAATCACTTCGCATTTCTGAAAAATTGGAATTCTTGTTTGATTCTAAACGTCGTAAAAACTTGCTGAAATCGAATAACATATCGATCAACCCAGACTTAGTGACAATTTATGTTTTGATGATAAATCCATATTCAAAAAAGCCAAATATTTTATATAAATCTTCGTAAACCTCATGCTTCCCCACTAAAAAATCTATGGTGACAGCCTAGCTGTGGATTTGCCCCAGATGCCTGACATAGAGATTTGAAGACAAGGGCGGCGATCGCATGGCATTATTTTTTCGAAACTCTCGATTTTTTATATTTTTGCGCTGATGTTGATCGCCACGATGTCATGTGTCAAGCCTAAATCTCTGGAATTTTGGTGCAGAACCTCAGCAATGGACGAGAAATTACGTAAAATTTGGGAAAGTTTAAGGATTTAGCATGGATGTCTCCCGCCAATGTGAGGATGCTATTGACGTTCGCCATCTACCTCTGGAATCACCGGTTACCCTTGAAGCGGCGGCTCCTCTAAGTGAGGCGATCGCCCTGATGACGGGACAGATTAAAGGTTCTCCCCAAAGTTGCCTCATTCTTACTGAACAGGGCAATATGGTCGGCATTCTCACCGAGCGGGATTTTGTGCGATTGGCGCTCACGGATAAGACCATCCGCCAGACGAGTATCCGGGATGTGATGACTAGCCCTGTGGTGGCGATCGCCCAGGAAAGCTTTACCGATATTTTTTCCGCCTACAGCTTGATGCGCCGCCATCGGATCCGCCATCTGCCCGTCCTCGCAGCGGATCAAAGCGTGATCGGTGTGATTACCCTCAGTCTCCTGCGCCAAGCTCTCCACCTCGGCTACTTTTTGCGGTTTCGGGAAGTGCGCGAAATCATGTCTAACCATGTGATTACCGCCCAAAGGAACAGTTCTGTCCAGGAAGTTGCCGAGTTAATGGCGAGACATCGCATTAGTTGCGTGGTTATTGTCGAACATCAGGCGGGTCTTGTGCTGCCGATTGGGGTGATTACCGAGCGGGATATTGTCCAACTCCAGGGTATGGAAGCGGAGCTGACCCAACTCACCACGGCGGAGATTATGAGTGCGCCCCTGATGACACTCCGTCCCCATGATTCCCTGGCGATCGCCCAGGAGACCATGCAGCGCTACCACATCCGTCGCGTTGTGATCACTGGGGAACAGGGAGAGCTACAGGGGGTTGTCACAGAAACGAATCTCTCCCAAGTGCTCGACCCGTTGGAATTATTTGGCATGTTGGAAATTTTGCAACACCGGGTGCAACAACTGGTAGAGGATCGCGATCGCCTCCTCCCCCAGGACAATATCCACCTGCATCAAGCTTTAGAAAATAACGAGTTTTTACTGCATTACCAACCCCAACTCAACCATCGCACCGGGGTAGTCGTGGGCGCAGAAGTGTTAGTGCGTTGGCATTGCCCCCAGCGTGGCATGATTTCCCCCGACACCTTTATCCCCCTCGCCGAAATGACGGGTTTTATCTTGCCCTTGGGAGAATGGATTCTCCGGGAAGCCTGTTTGCAGTTAGTATGCTGGCAACAAGAGGGCTTACCCCCCCTTAAACTCTCGGTCAACATCTCCAGTCGCCAACTCCAGAATCCGAGTTTTGTCCAGATTGTTAAACAGATCATCACAACAACAGGCATTAATCCCAAATATCTCGTCCTAGAACTGACAGAAAGTTCCTTAGTGGAAAATATTGAACTCACCCTCGCCCAATTTCAAGCCCTGAAAAAACTGGGGGTGGCGATCGCCATTGATGACTTTGGCACAGGCTATGCCTCCCTCGGCTATCTCCAACATTTTCCCTTTGATATCCTCAAAATTGACCGTTGCTTTGTCGATAATATCCATCACAATGCCAAAAATTCAGCCATTACCTCCGCCATTATTAGAATGGCAGAACAACTCAATTTTTTAGTCATTGCCGAAGGTTTAGAACAGCCAGAAGAAATGGCACATCTCAGTCAGCTCAATTGTGATATTGTACAGGGCTATTTAATTAGTAAACCCATCCCCGCTGCACAATTTAAAGCGTTTTATACCCAAAGCTTAATTCCCTTCGCCACACCCTAAAGCACTATCCCAACCTATGGAAATTTTATGTCGTCTTGCTGAAGCAGAAGACCTATCGGAAATTTTAAAACTGCAATCCCTCAGTCTCCGAATGCTGATGCCACCAAGTATCGAAAGCGAGACCTTAGAAGCCTTAATTGAACAACAAAAACGCGAGCGGGAAAAGGCAGATGAGTTGATTATTCTTACGGTTTGTAATCATCAAATCCTAGGCTTTGTGGCAATATTGCCGATGCGTGGACAAATTTCGGGTTTATTTGTCCATCCTGATTTTGTGCGCCAGAAAATTGGTTCCCTGTTACTAACAGAAGCGACCAATATTTTAGAAATGAAACACCATCGTTCTATCTTTGTGCTTTCTTCTGAATATGCTAAAAGTTTTTATAAATATCATGGGTTTCGCCTTGTACAAAGTCAGTCGATGTTGGTCGATCGCCACCATAAAGTGCGTGTTTTTTTAATGCGGAAAGAATTGCGCCCTGTGACCCCGGAGGAACAGCAACAACAGAGGATCATCCTAGGGGTTTTGGTAATGATC
The DNA here is from genome assembly GCA_044355355.1 of Limnothrix sp. Lineage (GTDB taxonomy): Bacteria > Cyanobacteriota > Cyanobacteriia > Cyanobacteriales > MRBY01 > MRBY01. The sequence goes on from JBIKYI010000092.1 coordinate 2,937, forward strand.
ATGATCTTGAGTCTTTGGGCAGCAATCAGCTAACATGCACCACTGATCATGGGCAAATCCCCCAGGTATTACGATCCACTGCGAGAAAGTTCAGTCCAGGAAAGGAGGGGTTAGACTGAAATTACGGAATATTTGCCCCGGTATTTGGGGATAGATGTAGTACTTTTTCCTGATCATTCTGGATAATTCTATGAAAGTCGGACTCCAAGCCCTGCTCAGTGATGCCCACATTGATGCCCAACAGCCCCATAGTCAGCGGCAATTATCTTTTTCCATCTCGGCGATCGCCGATGGGCAGCGGGATCGTAATTTACCGCTCAACCTCTGTCTGATTCTGGATCACAGCGGTTCGATGTCCGGCAATGCCCTGCGCACGGTTAAGGATGCAGCGAATCAATTGGTAGATCAACTCAACAGTGGCGATCGCCTCTCCGTCATTGCCTTCGACCACAAAGCCAAAGTGATCGTCCCTAACCAAACCGTAGACAATAAAGACCAAATTAAACGCCAAATCAGCCACCTCGAAGCCGCCGGGGGAACCTGCATCGATGACGGCATGAAACTCGGTCTCGAACAACTGACTGGCGTGAGCGGTAACTATACCCCCCAAGTCTTTATCCTCACCGATGGCGAAAATGAGCATGGCGATAACAACCGTTGCCTCAGTATTGCTCGTCTCGCCGCCGAACATGGTGTCACCCTCAATGCCCTCGGCTTTGGGGCGAACTGGAATCAGGATGTCCTGGAAAGTATTGCCGATGCCGCCAACGGTAGCCTCACTTATATCGAAACCCCAGACCAGGCGGTGGCAGAATTTGAACGCTTATTGCAACGGGCACAATCGGTGGGCTTAACCAATGCCCAGTTATTGCTGCAACTCACCCCCCAATCTCGCCTCGCGGATCTCAAGCCCCTCGCCCAAGTCGCCCCGGAAACCATTGAGCTAGAAGTGGTACGGGAAGGGGATTTCTATGGGGTACGTCTGGGGGATCTGTTAACTGATGCACCCCGTGTCATTCTCGCCAATATTTATGTGGATCAGTTGCCCCCTGGCTCCCAGGCGATCGCCACCGCTCAGGTACGCTATGACGATCCGGCGACGGGTCAAACCCAAGTTTTATCGGAAACTGTGCCGGTCAATGTCGAGGTTCAGACCCAGTATCAACCTGCCACCAATACAGCGGTGCAACTGTCGATTTTAGCCCTAGCCAAATATCGTCAAACCCAGATGGCAGAGGCAAAATTAAAGGCGGGCGATCGCCAGGGGGCAGCCACCATGCTCCAAACGGCGGCAAAAACAGCCATCCAGTTAGGGGACGACAACGCCGCCACGGTACTCCAACAAAATGCCACCCAACTGCAAAGCGGCAATGAACTCTCCGAAGGCGATCGCAAACGTACCCGCATCGTCTCGAAAACGATCATTCAACCCCCTAGCCCCTAATCCAGATCAAACTCAACCTGCACCGTCTCGCCATCAAAACAGACGACATCTCCATGGTGTAGCTTCTTTTTACGGCGGGTTTCTGTCTCCCCATTGACCTCCACGAAGCCCCCTTGGATCATCATCTTGGCCTGTCCGCCCGTTTCCACAAAATTCATCACTTTTAAAAATTGATCAAGCTGGATTACAGGTTCATCATCTGGAAAGTTAGACATCATGGCGCAATGGTTCGGGTAAATAAAGCTTGTACGGCTTGCCAAGCGGCATCTGCCGCCTGTTTATTGTAACTGTCCCGGCGATCGCAGAAAAAGCCATGACCCGCCCCGTCATAACAGAAAATTTGGTGGGGAATTTGATGTTGTTTTAACGCCGCTTCAATTTGGGCGACCTGTTCGAGGGGAATCGAGGCATCTTCCTTGCCAAAAAATAACTGAATTTCCCCGGCGATCGCCCCAGTCTCCTCAATTGTTGCCCCTTGTTCCTCCCCCGGCAACCAATTGGTAATGCCTGCCCCATAGAAAGAAGCCGTCGCCTTCACCTCTGGCAATGCCGCCCCCAAATACACCACATGCCCACCAAAACAAAAACCGATTAACCCCACCCCCATCGTCTTCACCTGGGACAACCCATATAAATAATCAATAGTCGCCTGGATATCACTCCGCAATTCCACCGCCTTCGTGCGCATTTTATACTCCCGTCCCAATTGCACATCTGCCGGGGCATAACCCGCCGTAAAACCCGGTGCAAGACGCTGATACATTGCCGGGGCGATCGCCACATAACCCAACCCCGCAATCCGTTCCGTCACATCCCGAATATGCCCATTCACCCCAAAAATTTCCTGAATCACAATCACCGCCGGATATGCCCCATCCCCATCAGGAGCAGCCAGATAGGCATCAATAAACAACTCACCATTGGGAATTTGTACCGATTTTGTCATGATTTTCGACTTCGACATGGGCTGACTCAACTCTTCCAGGAAACCAAACCCAGTGTAGCGATCAATCGGTGACGCTATCAAATCTAAAATTTGAGCAAAAGCCAACAGCGCCAAAAAATTGCCAATAAAAAAGGAGGCAGAGCCTCCCTTCAATCACATAAATTTAGTTTGTATTTAGTTTCAGTAGCGAACTAGTCTAAATTCACTTCTCAATTTGTCTAAGTTCGTGCTATCGCACTTAACGACTCGGCAGGTACGCGATCGGGTTAGATGCGCCTTGACCATTCTTATGAACCTCAAAGTGGAGGTGAGGACCAGTACTAAAACCAGTACTACCCATCGCAGCAATCTGTTGACCTTGCTTGACCTGTTGACCAGGACGAACCAGAATCCGGCTGTTGTGGGCATAGTAAGTGACACTGTTATCACTATGCTGAATCTTCACCAGGTTACCGTAGCCACCAGAGTTCCAACCGGCACTGATCACTTCACCACCAGCGGCAGCGAAGATCGGCGTGCCTACGGGAGCGGCGATGTCAATACCTCTATGCATCCGACCCCAGCGCTGACCATAGCCAGAGGTGAGAACCCCTTTAGCAGGCCAAATATAACCCTTAAAAGCTTCATCTCCAGGGAGATACTCATCAGGATTAGCGAGGGGGGGCAAGCTGGGGCTAACGGATTCACCAACGGATAGACGGAGTAAAGAGTTATAGCTTGTGATGTCCTCCTGGGATGCCGCTGCCAATTGTTGGGGTACATCGGCAGACTCAGGGAGTTTCACCGCTGTGGCTGTAGCAGGAGTCGCAACTTCTGCCACGGAACTCGAACTCTTCCCTTGCCATTCTGGGTTAACAGCTGTATCCCTATTCAGGGTGAATTCCACCACGGGAGTCTTGGGAGAATCAACGGCGCGTTGCTCTTGATAATCCTGACGCATACGGGCAATATCCGTTCTTAACTTGGCTACGGCGGATTCTGTCGTTACGTCAAAGCTAAGAACAAATTCATCGCCTTGTTCGTTACGGGTTGGCTCGACAGCGACGGTGGGCGCATTGGCGAGTGTTTCGCTATCTCGGTTAACCCCTTGAACAACTTCGGTGCTAGGTAACAATGCTACAAAGCTTGAAGATGTTTGTTGTTCACCCAGTTTTTTGGGAATGACTAACTGCTGATTGACGTTGAGGACATTGGGGTTATCCAAACGGTTGGCAGCAATTAGTTCACGACCGGGTACACCATAACGGCGGGCGATCGCATAGAGCGTCTCACCAGAACGAACAGTGTGGGTCTGCATGGCAGGCGCACTTGCCACTAAGGGAGACTGAGGTGCGACAACTGCCTCTTCTGGCTTTTGTTCGAGGGTGATCCCAGTACCAGCCTGGGGACTATGTACCTGGGGTACAGGGATCGACAGAGCAACGCTGTTAGCGCCTTCCTGAGGTCGAACATTAGGCTTTGTGGTTTCCACCGTGGGCAACCTTAAGCTGGGAGGCTCAGGTAAGCGATTCGTACTAGAGAGGCTACTGTTAGCCAGTAGTGGGGAAACTTCCGCCGTAGCAGCTTGGTTGTTTACACCAGCTTGCCGGGGAGCAGGAACCGGAATAATAACAGAATTTGCCTGACTGGGCGTTGCTTCTGTTTTGGTGTCTAAAGCAGCGGAGCTAATGAGGGTTGCGGGTTTTTCTGACTTGGCATCTTCCGCATCGAACACAACGGCAGTTGTCTGCTCCCGCAATTGTTCGATGTCCTCAGCCAAGCTTTCTTGTTTCGCCCGCAGTGTGGCGATCGCCTCATCTTCTTGGAACTTTAGGTTACTTTTCGCCTCAGCGACCATGCCACTGTTGGGATGCAGGGCAGCAACTTCGACAGGGGCGGAAGACAAGTCAATTTCTTTTTTGGCAACCGCAAGGGGTTGTTCAAACTGGGCAGGAATCTTGATGGATTGACCCAGCATCAGGGGCTGATCCAGCGAGAGGTTATTTAGTTTAGCGATCGCCTCGGCGGAAACTCCATAGCGTTGCGCAATCGACCAAAAGGTTTCATCAGCATCAACGACATGCTTGATCGAAGGAAGTTCAGGTTCCACACGACTAGCAGAACTTGGGCTTGCAACTGCGACTAACTGACTAGACTCAACAACTGGTTGAGCTTCAGGAGCCGTAGCTAAAGTTACCGGAGCAGGAATCATAAACGTTTCTCCTTGGGAAAAAAGGCGATATGTTTGAGAATTTTCCAAGGTTGCCTCTGCGGCTTGAACCGGGTGGGGTTCAGCAATGATGAGTCCTGTAGCACCTACGGATAGGGCGAGGGACATCGTCGCAATGGATGAATGCCTGCCTGGGGGGCGGCTTCCGGTCTCAGAACGAGGAGAAGCGGCATCAACCAACAACCTCATGGACGTTACTGAAGTGTCCGTTACCCAGGTGGGCACGTCACTGGACTTCTGGTGTACGTCTTTCAAAAACAACCTCCTGTTGTGTAATGAGTCTAGATTTAGCTTCGTCAGGTGACCCCTCAGAAAGCTGCATCAGGAAGACTCAATGTGACCGAGATCACTGAATTTGAGTTTGCAATGAATGTGTAGGAAAGGTTACCCTGCTTTTTTACTTTTAACAAGTGGGTAGTCCGTTTCGCCTTCTAGACTGGA
>JBIKYI010000093.1:0-7975 GCA_044355355.1 Limnothrix sp.
GGGGATCATGGGCGGGATTTTGCCAATAGTTTAATACTGCTTGCCGATCGCCTGCAAATAGATATTTTCCATCCACTAAAGAACCGGAAGCATCATGGTTCCCAATCGTAAAGCCGAAGGGTAATTGGGCTGCCCGTATCGGCGCGGCAATATGTCGATCAAATCCTTGCCACATCGCTGCAATGGCAGTAGGGGAAAGGGAACTTTTTTGACCTGCCACCATATCCCCGCCACAGAGCACTAAATCCGGTTCCCAATCGGGTAGAAAGGCGATCGCCCGTTTGACTTGTGGTAGATAATCCGTCGAACCATAGGCACTATTGAGATCGCTAATCACCACAATTCGCACATCCCCACGGGCTGGCGCATATAACCCTGGGGGCGCGACATTACGCGGTGTTTCAATAATCTCTGGATTGTGAATCTCTGAATTACTCTCTGGTGCGGCGATCGCCTGAATTTGGGAATACCCTTTTTTCCCACAGGCAATAGTACCGAAACCACTGCCTAGGGCTAATCCACCAAAGATTAAAAATTGCCGTCGATTAAATTTCATAGAACCTACTTATAGAACCTAGAAAAGCGATTTTGGAGCGATTGATTTAATCTTTTTCTGTATAAATTTTTCTGCATAAAAAATCAGGATTGTTTACTGCTTAATTTTGTTTCCCAATTTAGAAATATGTAATTAAATAATTTGCAAAGCATCTAGGGAGGCGATCGCCACATCCGCCTTTTCTAAATGGGCACTCTTAGCATTTCCCCAACAAATACCGACGGAACCCGCTGCCCCCGCATCATTTGCCATTTGGATATCCCCCGGAGCATCGCCAATCATTAAGGTTTGACTGGGTTCTGTACCTAATGCCACGCAGGCTTTGAGAAATAGATTGGGGTCGGGTTTTAAGCCAAATTCTGCCCCCATTTTGAGCTGAATATAATCCTGTAATTGGTAAGTTTCAACAAAAATTTCCACATTGGCGGTGCTATCCATGGAGAGGATGCCGAGTTTTAAGCCTGCATCATGGCAAAATTTCAACACTTCTAAACTGCCCGTAAATAGGGGGGAAGTGCGACTGCGATCGCCGATCATTTTTTCTGCTTCATCAAAGGCTTTTTTCGCAATTTCTAGGGATTCAAACCAACTACGTCCCGTTTCGGCAATGTAGGCGGCGGTGGCGATCGCATTTTCGTGGTGACTGCCCACTGCCATTAAACCCAGCGGATCAAGTTTGCCATCGAGTACCCCAAAGGACATCAGCAATGGTTCGCCCACGCCTGGAATCTGGGCATCAATCAGTCTTGCTCGCTTCTGTGCCAACTCCCGCAGATAGCTCTGGGAATCTGCCAAAGTCCCATCTTTATCGAAAATAATACCTGTGACATTTTCAAATGTTTGATCTTGAATCCGTACTGTCGCCATGGTTGCAATAAAACCTAACTTCGAAATTAATCTGAAACTAAAATAACCGCGTAAATTTCTTTTCTAACCCTAATATGATTTCGGAATTGTTGGGTAGATTTCTAACAAAAAAGAGGCAAATGACTTGCCCCTTCTCTCAACAAATTATGCAAATAATTTGAAAATAGCTTGAATCTAGTTTGTTACGACAATCTCATTATTGAGACGATCCAACTGACGGGTTAACAAGCTCAGGAATAAGCCAACATCGGTCACAACGCCGACGGACTCCACAGAACCGCGATCGCTCAGTTTTGTCACCACAGCGGGGTTAATGTCCACACAGACCATTTTTACGCCTGCGGGGGTCATGTTACCCACACCGATGGAGTGGAGCATGGAGGACAACATCAGGATCATGTTTGTGCCTTCTAGCAAACGGGAATATTCCTGTTGGGCACGGATGAGATCCATTTCTGTGTCAGGGAGAGGCCCATCATCACGGATGGAACCCGCAAGACAGAAAGGTACTTTGTGCTTCACACATTCGTACATTACCCCTTTAGTGATTAGACCTTGATCAACGGCATTGGCGATGCTGCCATAGCGACGGATGGTGTTAATCACTTTCAGGTGGTGGCGATGTCCACCGCGCACGGGGATACCTTTGTTCATATCGACACCGAGGGATGTACCCATCATGGATTGTTCGATATCGTGGACGGCGATCGCATTACCACCTAACAAAGTTTGTACATAGCCATGGCGAATCAAACTTGCCAAATGTTGAGCGCCACCTGTGTGAATCACCACGGGACCTGCTGTCACACAAACCTTCCCCCCCTGGGAGCGGATTTTTTGTAGTTCCCAAGCAATTTGTTCGACGACGAGTTCTACCCGGCGCTCACTGGAGACCCCTGCCCCCATAAAGCTAAATTCCTTCTTATCCTGGGCAGGACGGGAACTGGTCTTGTGAAAAGTGCGAATACCATCGACACCCACCACGACTTTTTCGCCGACCTGGAGATCCCTCAGTAGGCAACAACGGGCAGTAATCATTCCATTGGTCTCACTAATGGCGATCGCCCCATCCATCCGTTGAGCAGCAACCTTGACCCACTGACCCTTAATCCGCACTTCCGTCGGATAAATATTAGTCACATAGAAATCATCCGGTGCAACCCCCATCTGGGCGACAACTTCGAGATCCGCATCCTTAACATCCTCATCGGATGCATTGATTGCTCCCATCTCGATTAATTCCGTCATGATGTCTTCCATCACCGTGGGCGAAGGCGCAGACACCCGGACATTTGCCGAGGAGGTATTTTTCCGCTCAATACCCAGATTGAAATTCAGCACCTTGGCACTACCGCCTTGTTCCGTGATCAAATCCAATGCCGCATTCAGAATCCCTGCATCCAAAAGATGACCTTCAAGGTTGATGATCCGACTTTCAACGGGCTGATTCGCTTGGGGTTCACCCGTGATCGGTTCTGTTGTTTTGAGGGTTAAACATTTCGCTGCACCACCCGCCTTTAAAAATTCAGTCAGGGAAGTTTGGCGCACCGTAAAGCCCTTCGCGGCGATCGCCTGCTCCAACTCAGCACTGATCTTATTCATGATGATCACATCACCAACATTCACCGCATTACAGGCAAAATTCACCGCATCCGGCTCCGGCACAACGATCCGCTTATCCGCAGGAATCCGCTTCTCGATCAAAGTATTGGAATAGGTATCAAACGCCGGAGGATAGTACAACACATAACCCCCCTCCAAAGGACAGAAACAAGTATCCAAATGGTAAAAACGGGGATCAATTAAGCGCAAGGACAATAATTCCACATCCAACCACTGGGCAATGTAAGGATGGGAATCTAACTCCGAACGGAAGCCATAACCCGCCCACAACGCACCAGTGCCACGGTCAAACAGCGCATCACCCGCCCCCTCAAAAGGCAGATCCTTCGGCAGTTCATAAACCTGGAAACCATTTTCCTCAAACCAAGCCTTAAAGAAGGGTTCCTCACCCTGACGCTCAGGATGATAAAAACGGCTTAAGATCGCCTTATTACCCAACACCAAACCAGCATTTGCCGTAAACACCATATCGGGCCAACCCTTCGCCGGGGGAACCAACTCAACGATGGCATGTTCCTTAATAATGTGGTGGAGCGCTTGCCATTGCTCAACGGCTTTTTCTTGGGAAGATTTGTGGACGTTGCCCTCCATCCAAGGGTTAATCACATAGTCCACTTCATAATGGTCGGGAGAGCACATGAGGATGCGAGTCTGGTCGGTCATAATTTCTGTTGTCTGTAGTTTGTGCTGTGCTGAATTATTTAAGTCAATCGCTCACCTCCAGCAACTAAATTGTCGAGCCATCAATCACAATAATGAAGACTAATCATTGCAAATGACTGAACAGTTTAGTGGGCAGAGCCTAAATCGATTAATCAAAATAAACCAACTCTTAATTCTACTGGGGTGACCTCCCCTATTGGGTCATCCAATGACCATTTTCGGGCGATCGCCCTATATATATGGTCGAACCTTAACAAATCCGGCGAAATTTCTTTGGGATCAAGCCATTCACTTAGCTAAATTCAGCACAATTCATGTCAATTTATGACCTGCTGAACAAAACAGTCCCCCGGAAAAGAGTTATGCTATAGGCAATCTTTCCCATAACACCATCGCGATCGCCCCGCAACAGTGTTGTCTTGTATTTTTGTGACAGGTTATTGTGACAATTTATAACAAAATGTTGATAGGGGTTTTCAGCTAGGGAAGTTTAGGGTTAAGCATTTTCCCAACAACTCAAGGAGAGTCAGTCCAATGACCCCTACTCGCCAGTCCGAGATTCTGTCGCCCCTTGGTGATGCCAGTGCATCGGCAGACGAATTCGCTTTTTTTGATCAAAACGCGACGAATGCCCGTAATGGACATACCACGGATCTTGTTCGTTTGTACCTGCAAGACATTGGTCGGGTTCCGCTTTTGGAGAGAGATGAGGAATTAACGGAAGCTCGCAAGGTTCAAGATTATATCCATCTTTTGGAGAAACGGCAAGAGGGGGCGGAACAGGGCGATGGTGAACTCGTTCAATTCCTGGAGTTAATTCAAGTCCGCGATCGCCTGGTGGTTGAGTTAGGCTGCCGTCCCTCCATTGGTCGTTGGTCAACGGAGTTGGGGATTGATCGAGAAGTATTAAGGCAACGGTTGCGCGATGGGAAACGCCGCTGGGCTGAGGTTGTGGGGCTGGATGTTAAGGAACTAGAGTCGGTCTTGAGCGCGGGCATGAAGGCGAAGGAGCATATGATCCAGGCGAATTTACGCTTGGTGGTGTCCGTCGCGAAGAAGTATCAAAATCGTGGTTTGGAGTTGCTCGATCTGATCCAGGAGGGTACTCTTGGCTTGGAACGGGCGGTGGATAAGTTTGACCCAACGAAGGGTTACCGTTTCTCGACCTATGCCTATTGGTGGATTCGCCAGGGCATTACGAGGGCGATCGCCACCCAGAGTCGCACAATTCGTCTCCCAGTGCATGTGACGGAGAAGCTCAACAAAATTAAAAAGGCACAACGACAAATTTCCCAGACCCAGGGCTGTACCCCTAGCCTAGAGGAAGTCGCTAAACTACTAGATATGACAGCGGCGCAGGTGCGGGAAGTGCTGCAAAAAGTGCCCCGTTCTGTTTCCCTCGAAATTCGGGTCGGCAAGGATCGGGATACAGAATTGGGTGATCTGCTCGAAACCCAGGATGCTTCCCCAGAGGAACATCTCGTGCGGGAATCATTGCAGCGGGATATTCGTAGCATGTTGTCGGAATTGACTGACCGAGAGCAGGAAGTGATTCAACTGCGCTATGGCTTGGATGATGGCAAAACCTATTCCTTGGCGGAGATTGGTCGCGTTCTAGAGCTTTCACGGGAACGGGTCAGGCAGATTGAGGCGAAGGCGTTGCAAAAATTACGTCAACCCAAACGTCGTAATCAGATGCGGGATTATCTAGATACGTTGTCCTAGTTACCAACCTGAATTTTAAGGCGGTGACTTGGCTTAAGCTTGGGACTTTAGATCCCCCCTGAAAAAGTGGGGGATTTAGTTGTGGGTTGTTTTGGGTTTTTTCCATCCGGCTAATCGGCGATCGCCCCGGTGGGTGGCTTAGGCAGGACTCTCTTGCCCAACAGAAAATAGGTCTGCATGAGTCCTCGACCCCGGACGTGAATTTTTTCCCGTTGCTGCACTATGTAGCGATCGCCCAATTTTTCCCTGAACTCACTGGTGATCTGGATACTACTGGGTAACCCCTGGGATTCCATGCGACTGGCAATATTGACCGTATCGCCCCATAGATCATAAATAAATTTACGCGTGCCAATGACTCCCGCCACCACGGGACCGCAGTGAATGCCGATGCGTAGTTGCAGTTCGTAGTCATACATCCGATTCATCCGCTCAATTTCTTGCAACATTTCCAGGGACATATCGGCGATCGCCTCGATCTGGTTAGCATGGGGCATCGGCAGACCTCCCGCCACCATATAGGCATCACCAATCGTTTTGATTTTTTCCAGACCGTAAATCTCCGACAGGCGATCGAAGGACGAAAAAATATCGTTGAGAAGCGTCACAATTTCCACAGGCTCCTTATGGGCAGATAACGTCGTAAACCCCACCAAATCGGCAAATAAAACCGACACAGAAGCAAATCCTTCCGCAATGTAGCGCTGGCTTTCCTTGAGTTCCTGAGCCACGGCAGCAGGCAACACGTTGAGCAATAATTCCTCCGACTTTGCCTGTTCTTCCCGGACACTTTGCTCGGCGATGATCCGCTGTTGAATTTCCTGGGTGATGCGCGTCAACATTGACCGAAATTCATCCATCACATCCCCCAACTCGTCACGGCGATGGTGATTGAGGGAATATAAATCCGCGACGGAAATCTCTTCAGGATTGGTGATCACCAGTTCCCCGGCGGTGCGGAGATCTTCCCGCAACTGTAAAACTGGGGCGATCACCAAAATTTGCATCACGATCAGGGTCGAACCCGTCACGAATAACGAAATGATGATCACGAGAGCACCAATGCGGAGTTGGTATTGGTTGAGTTCTACCTGAATTGGCGTGATGTCATAGCGCAGTACAACGGTAAAATTAGGCATGGGCTCCGCTGTCCAACTGCTATCGTAAAGGTGTTGGGCTTCATATTTTCTACTCAAATTTCCCTGTTGGAGCATTTGCCAGGTGAGGCTGGGGCGATCGCCAAATTCCGCGAGGATATTGCCTTGGTTGTCATAGATCACTCCGCCAAGCAGACCCAGTGAGTCACTATTCAGAGCCATCGATTGCAGTTGATCAATTACTTTTTGGGCATCTGCTGCCGTTAAGAGACTGGGGCGATCGCCGGATCGACTTGCCATTAACCAAGTGAGTTTGAGCGCCGTCTGATCCCGTAATTGAGCCAAAAGCTCCCGTTCTTGGCGTTGGCTGGAAGGAATGAGAATAATGGCTTCAATCGTGACAATACTGGCAAAAATCCAAAAGGCAACCCGCCGAGAAATTCGCCTACGGAATAATTGCGTCACAAACTGCATTGTTGATTCCATCGATCCTGTCGCGTCACAATCCTGTTAATGGGCTGGGCTTGATCGAACGACAACCTTGGGAACCCTGAAACTTTTTCGCTCGCTTACACAGCCTATACAGCCGATCATATCTGGATCAAGACGAAAATACCTAGACTTCAACGGAGACTTTGCCGCCAAGAAGCTAAAAACTGCGCTAAAGATGCGATCAATGTACGACAAATAAAGACACAAAAAAAGGGGCGATCGCCCCTCGATTGAACAAAGATGTGAAAAAAGATTAATTATGCAGCGGGCTGTAGACGCGCATAGAAAATACCACGAACCATAACCTCTTCAGGCTCTTCAGCACCGAGGTCAGTAGCGGAGGTTTGTTCACTCTCGAAAGTGCCTGCAATTTCACCAGTTTCAGTGTCAATCTTGGCAACTTGTAAAGAAATCTTACCCTTACGCGCATCAAGTTGTTTGATGTTCGCCCGGAGTAATTCTTCTTCATCCGCTTGGGAAGGCAACGCCACAGCATTGTCATAGCCACTGGCTACACCACGGGCTTTAGGATCGAGGAAGACCGCACCACGGTAGGAAGGTACACGGAACTCGCCCACAAAGTCAGTGGAAGTATTGATGGAATCAGAAGGAGTGCTGGTCTTCGCGACTAAGTTTTTAATCGTGAAGAGGAAAGGTGTTTGGGAGCCACCAGGTAACTGAACCGTTACGGGCTGGAAGTCAATACCATCAAGCTCTTTGAAGGTCATCAAGCCACCTTCGCCGACTTCGATGACACCAGACATCTGCTCAAGGGAGGAGGTGTAACGGGTTAACATCTTGCCTTCGATGTATTCTGCTTCACGGCGCTTGTTGAGAGGCTCTTCCTTAACAAAGTAGGTTTGAGGCTCTAGACATAGGTCGGAGAAAGCGATGGTTTGACCGGGTTTAATGGGGATCGAACCACGGGTAAACTCAGCAATCTGGGGGCAGG
>JBIKYI010000096.1:0-7903 GCA_044355355.1 Limnothrix sp.
ATTTCTTATTGTTTTACTTAACATCAGAATATCCTTATGAGTCCCTCTTCAGAAAGACCCTAGCTGTTGCACTTCAAATTTGAATTGGCGATCCTTTTTTGATGAATGTTCTTTTTCAGGTGCAAATCTAACAGGAGTAGATCTGTCACATACTCGAATGTACTTATCTAATTGTTACAATGTGTTTATTGATCAAGACACAATTATTCCAGAGACAATTAAGCAAAGTTGTGTCGTTTATGAACCAATCATCTTGTCTTAGAAATTCATCAGAGATGGATAAGGTTAATTCGATTTAGTGATGAATCCAATGACGTAGTTCTCGAATTAATGAATTTTCTCCTTGGTGACTACGTTTACCCAGAAGCTCTAAAAGTTTAGCTTGATTGAGAATGGGTAAGACTATAGATTGAGTTTGAGCTTGATAAGCTTCACTTTCTAACACGTAGATAGAAAGCTGCTTTCCATCAAATCGCCATACTTCTTTAATTCCTAAACTCGCGTAAATTTTTAACCGATCCAATGAACTACTGGTGATATCGATCTCGATCGCCAAATCTGGTGGCGGGTCAACCGTCAAATCAATCTGAGTTTTGCCCCGCACCTGAGCTTCAGACGTAATGTAATAACACTCGTCCGGTTCCAAACCCCGTTGCAGATCCTCCCGACTCCAAGTCGTCGAACCCAAACTATAAATCTCTAAGCCTAATTCCTCCGTCGTCGCCTCAACAATCCGCCCCAACAAACGCTTATTCGCCTCCTGTTCTGGTAACGGAGGCATAATCTCTAACCATTGATGGTCATAAGTTAATCGCTTATTTGGCTTCTCCGCTAAATCCCACACCAGAGCCTGATAAGTTGACCAACTCACCCCTTGGAGTAGGACTTTCCCCTCACGAATTGGTATTGGCGTTGCGACCATCACCCCTGACCTCAGTTCCTTTTGTCCCTATGATACTCACACCAACATTTCAAAGATGCAGGGCGATCGCCATCGGGCATCATCCACTTTACCTATGGCATTGATTTAAAGCTCAAACTCTTTTGTTGCCATATGTACGTTTTTTTGCAGTCACCCATGTTAACTTTAATGAATACTCTGATAGATACTCTTTCTTGGCGATCGCCTAAATCTCTAGAACGCTCTTGAGGCAAGGGATTGGGAAAAGTATATTGTTCGGTTGTTTCTGGTTTTACTTATCTTTGCGGGAGTGGGGATATGAATTTGACGAATGCAAATTGGCAAAAGACGGCGTTGAGTTGGGAATATCATAAGGCTGCAAATCCGCGTTTATCAGAGGTTCCCATCCGAGCTTTTCCGGCTAGTCTCCATGAGTCGGGGGAAACGAGAATTATTCCTCTGGATCTCTCGGTGGAGTTGGAAACTGCCTATGCTGCCACCACTCCTAATTTGTTGGCTAATTTTATTCGCATTCAGACGGGGGAAAAGATCGCGGCGATCGCCCCAGCTAGTTCCGAGGTGTTCTATGTCATGCGAGGCTCCGGCTACACCGAGACGGAATATGGCACTTTAGCCTGGAAAAAGGGCGATTCCTTTACCCTACCGATGAATTCCGGTGTCACCCACCATGCCGATGAAGATGCGGCGCTCTATTGGGTACATGATGCGCCCATGTTGGCGTACTTGGGAGTGAAGCCCACGGCTCCTCGCTTTGAACCGGCTTTTTATTCTGGGGAATATCTCACGGGTGAAATTGAGCGCATTCGGGAGGAGGGCATTCGGCGCAATCTCAACCGTAATGGCGTAATTCTCGGTAACCCCAACAGTGAGGCAACCCGCACGGCAACCCATACCATGTGGTCTTTGTATAATCTTGTGCCGCCCCATTCTTCCCAGAAGCCCCACCGCCATAATTCGATCGCCCTAGATTTGGCTGTATCGGCGAAGGAGAATACCTACACGCTCATCGGTAAGTCGGTCGATGGGGAGGGTAATATTATTAACCCGATCAAAATGAGTTGGGAACCCAATAGCGTTTTCGTTACGCCGCCGAGTCTCTGGCATTCCCACCATAATGAGTCCGATGAAGATGCCTATGTGTTTCCGGTGCAGGATGCGGGGATGCAGATCTATATGCGTACTTTGGATATTCAGTTTGCGAAATAGGTGCCAAGTCGCTTCTCCTTCACAGCGTGATTTGAGGCGATCGCCGATATTTGATCCAGAAATGAAGACTCAAGTACTGACTTTTAGTACGCACCTTTAACAACGGTTGCAGCGTCAATTCATTGTTGATCAAACGCAGACGATCACCATCATAAAATTACCTGAAGTGGGATTAAATCATTACATTTTTAAGTATGTCTAAGGCATGTTTAAAGATTAGTCATTTAATCCCTTTTTTGTGTGGGTTCAACCGACAATTCTGTCAAAATCGCTTTTTGTTTCAAGTTTTTTGCAAGTTTGTAAAGTTTTTCAGGTTTTTGAATTGAGATCATCAAGCGATCGCCCAATAGTATCCAGAGATTGATTCGATATTTAACAGATATTGCATAAGTATTAAACAAAGATTTCGTCTTTCTTCATCTAGCCACCCAGGATCAAAAAGTCAGCATACAATGCCAGTAAAGGCATTCTGACTGGCAGTTAATAATGTAAAAAGCATCACCTTGGGCGTAGGGTCGGTCTTCCGTCGTCCCCAAGCATCGGCGATCGCCAATCCCATTAACGCCGCCAGCAAGCTTGGTTCACAAAGCAAGAGAATTTTTATTTTTATGCGTGCAGTACTGATGGCGGGTGGTTCCGGGACAAGATTACGTCCGCTGACCTGTGATTTGCCGAAACCCATGGTTCCCGTCTTGAACCGACCGATTGCAGAGCATATTATTAATCTTCTCAAACGCCACCACATCACCGAAGTTATTGCCACCCTCCACTATGTCCCCGATGCCATGCGGGATTACTTCCAAGACGGTCGAGATTTTGGCATCAAAATGCACTACGCCATCGAAGAAGAGCAACCCCTCGGCACCGCAGGCTGCGTCAAAAATGTCGAAGAACTCCTCACCGATACCTTCCTCGTGATCAGTGGCGATAGTATCACCGATTTTGACCTCTCGGCGGCGATCGCCTTCCACCGCGAAAAACAAGCCAAAGCCACCCTCGTCCTCACCCGCGTGCCCAACCCTGTCGAATTTGGTGTCGTCATCACCGACGAAGATCACCGCATCTGCCGCTTCCTCGAAAAACCCTCCACCAGCGAAATCTTCTCCGATACCGTCAATACCGGAACCTACATCCTCGAACCAGAAGTCCTGCAATACCTACCCGTTAACGAAGAAAGCGACTTTTCCAAAGACCTATTCCCCCTCCTCCTTGAGCGGGGCGAACCCATGTTTGGCTACATTGCCGAAGGCTATTGGTGCGATGTCGGTCACCTCGATGCCTACCGCAAAGCCCAATACGATGCCCTCGCCCGTAAAGTCAAAGTCGAATATGCCTACGAAGAGCGATCGCCCAACATTTGGATCGGCAAAAATACCTTTATCGACGACACCGCCGAACTCCACCCCCCACTCCTGATCGGCGATAACTGTCGCATCGGAGCCTACGTCCGCATCGAACCCGGCACCGTCATCGGCGATAACGTCACCATCGGCGCCTATGCCGACCTCAAACGCCCCATCATCTGGAACGGCGTAACCCTCGGCGAAGAAGCCCACCTCAGAGGCTGCACCATCGTCCGGGGCAGCAGAATCGATCGCCGCGCCCACATCCTCGAAGGAGCCGTCATCGGTAGCCTATCCACCGTCGAAGAAGAAGCCCAGATCGGCACAGGCGTAAGAGTTTGGCCGAACAAACGCGTCGAAGCCGGAGCCATCCTCAACATGAATCTCATCTGGGGAAACACCGCCCAACGCAACCTCTTCGGACAACGTGGTGTATCCGGACTCGCCAACATCGACATCACCCCAGAATTTGCCGTCAAACTCGGCGCATCCTACGGCGCAACCCTCCGCATCGGTTCCTCAGTAATCGTCTCCCGCGATCAGCGGAGCGTCTCCCGCATGGTCAGCCGTTCCCTCATTGCCGGCTTAATGTCCGCAGGCATCAACATCCAAAACCTACAAGCCACAGCCATTCCCATCGCCCGAACCATGGCAACAACTCTTGATGTCGAAGGCGGCATCCATGTCCGTCTGCACCCTGAGCGCCAGGATCACCTCCTCATCGAATTTATCGATGCCCAAGGCATTAATATCTCCAAAGCCAAAGAGAAAAAAATTGAAGGCGCTTACTTCAAGGAAGAATTACGCCGCGTCCCCATCAACGAAATTGGCGATATGTCCGTCCCGGCTCAGGTCGTCGAAGGTTACAGCCAAAGATTTGAGCAATATCTCAACGTTGGGGCGCTCACCAACAGCGGCTCTAAGGTGGTCATTGATTATGCCTATGCTGTTGCTAATGCGGTTTTACCTCGCCTGTTGTCTAAATTCGATTGTGATGCGATCGTCCTCAATGCCAGTTTGAAACAAACCTCCCTAGTGGGTCAGGAAAAGGAATTACTGCTGCTGCAACTGGGTCATGTGGTGGAAGCATTACGCGCCAGTATGGGGGTACAGGTGTCAGCCAATGGGGAACAATTAACCCTGGTTGATGAGACTGGGCAGGCAATCCAAGGGGAACAACTCACGGCTTTAATGGTGAATATTTTGCTCACGGCAAATCCCCGGCGAGCGGTCGTTGTGCCTGTTTATGCCTCTAGTGCGGTGGAGCAGATTGCCCGTCGCCATGATGGTCAGGTCATTAGAACAAAGGCTAATCCGACGGCATTGATGGAGGCTTCCCGCAACCATCCAAATGTGGTGTTGGGGGGCAGTGGGGATATGGGTTTCATTTTCCCGGAGCTACATCCTGGGTTTGATGCGATGTTCACGATCGCCAAGTTGATCGAAATGCTGACGATTCAGGAGCGATCGCTGGGACAGATTCGTGAGGAGTTACCGACGGTACACCACAAATCTCACACCATGCGCTGTCCTTGGCGGGTCAAGGGTTCTCTGATGCGTCACCTTGTGGAGATCCATAATAATGACCACATTGAATTGATTGATGGGGTCAAGATTATCGATCCGCTGTCTGATAATTGGGTGTTGATCCTCCCGGATGCGGGGGAACCGCTCATTCATATTTTCGTGAACAGCAATAGCCATGAATGGGCAGAACGCAATCTTTGGGAATATCGCCAACGGGTGCAAACGTTTATCTCCCAACATCAAAATGGGACTATTTCGGAGTTTGATGATCGGCTGTAGGGGCGATCGCCTGTCGTTTAATCTCCCTCGAAAAATCCGTTGCATAATAGTGTTAATCCGCCGTTTTGACGAAAAGATATGGATCCGATCACTTTGTTAGTTGCCGTCCTCGGAATTTATGGATCTGGAATTGTCGCGAAGGCGGGGGAAGATACTTTTGATCACTGTCGCCAGTTGTTAACGGCTAAACTCAAGGGTTCGGCTACGGGTCAGGCTTTGGCGGCGGGAACGGAGATTGATCCAGAACAGGCGGTGATTGATGTGGAGGCGATCGCCCTTGATCCAGAAGTGCAAGTTCTTACGGAAAAAATCCAGCAATTGATCGCCCAAAATGAGGATTTACAACGGCAATTCAATGAGGCGATTCGGCAACAACCGCAGGTAATTCATAAAAATTGGCAGGGGATTAATGCGGAGACGGGCAGCAATGTCACGGTTCATAATCCGACGTTTAACTTTTGACTACAGTCGTCTGAATCGGTAGCGCGGACAAAGTTAGAGGCTCCGAATAATTTGCGACAACGGACGGTTCCCTATTTCGTCGGGCGGGAAGAGGAACTTAAAAGTTTGCATGGTTTCCTGTCGGATGGGGAATCGGTGGCAATTTCGGCGGTGTCGGGCATGGGTGGCATCGGCAAATCTGAACTGGCGTTGCAATATATCTATCGTTCGCAAGCAGCTTATCCAGATGGGATTCTTTGGCTGGATGCGACATCGGCAACTTTTGCGGAGGAGATTATCGGGTTTGCGGTGGGGACATTAAAGCTGTCTGTACCGGAGGATTTACCGCCAGTGCAAAAGGTGAGGAGCGTTTGGGCGCATTGGCTGGGGACGGATCCGGTGTTGGTGGTGGTGGACAATATCAATCAGCCAGAGGATTTTACGCGGGTACAGGAATTTTTGCCCTACGGTTATCAACGGTTTCGGGTGTTGGTGACGAGTCGGGTCAAGTTGGCTGGATTGCGGGAATTGCCGTTGGATTTGTTGCCGCTAAAACAGGCGGTTAAATTGTTAGCACGATTAGCAAAGGCATCTGAGCGCAAAAATTGGGATCGGAAAGCTGCAAAAAATCTTTGTAAACGGTTGGGGCGGTTGCCGTTGGCGGTGGCGTTGGTGGGGAGCTATCTGGGGCTAGATCTGAATTTGGGTTTGGCTGAAATGACGGCATTGCTAGAGAAAAAAGGGCTGGATGCGCGGTGTTTGGACAAGCCTGATCCGACGGTGGCAAAGCGGGGAGTAAAAGCAGCGTTTGATTTGTCGTGGGAGCATCTGACGGCGGAAACGCAACGGTTGGCTTGTGTGCTGGCGATGTTTGCCCGTGCGCCTATTGAGTGGCGATTGGTGGAAAATACGTTTATTTCGACGGATTCGGAGGAAGCCCCACAATTTGACCGCTTTGATTTGACGGATTGGCGGCAGGAGTTGCTGCGTTATTCGTTGTTACAGGGGGTGGAATTAGCGGAACAGGGGCGATCTGGTTATCTGTTGCATCCGTTGATCTGGGAATATCTGCGCCAGAAAATACCGACAGTGCTGGATGAGCAAATACGGCGATCGATGGTGAAGGCGATCATTACAGAAGCAGAAACTATTGAATACAACGCGCCCCTTGCGGACTACGAAAAAGTGCGTCTCTCTATTCCACACATAACCGAGTTAGCGGAAGAGTGGACAGAATTATTGAATCAAGATGATGTGATTACGCCTTCTACAAGAATTGCCTTTTATTATCTTTGCCGGTTATTTGACATTGAAGGAAGCGAATATTGGTTTCAGAAGACTATCGCTTTAGCAAAAAAACTATTACCCAAAAACCATATGGATATTGTTGGAGCACTCAATAATTTAGCTGAGTTCTATAGTAAGCAAGGAAGATATCAAAGAGCTTTATCTATATATTCAGAATGCTTTGAATTTAAGAATTTAAATAAAAAACCTGCTTTGCTTGCTATCTTACAGAATAACCAAGCATTAGTTCATGTAGGACTTGGGGAGTTTTCTAAAGCTGAAGTCTTGTACAGGAAAGCTATGGAGATTGAGCGAAAACATTTATCTGAAGACGATCCAAGTCTTGCGAATAGCTTAATCAATTTGGCTGATTTACTGTCTAAGCATTTAGAACAAACTATTGAAGCAGAGTCTTTATACTCAGAAGCACTAGAAATAGCCCGTAAGTCATTACCTAAAAATCATCCAAGTCTTGCAAATATTATTTTTAAAGTTGCAGAATTTTATGAATCTAAAGGAGACTTTTTAATTGCAGAAACTCATTTCTTAGAAGCTATAGTGATTGCACGTGAATCATTTTCTAGGAATCATCCGAATTTTGCTGCGATGCTTAATAATGTGGCAATGATGTATATCAAGCTAAACAAAATATCGAAAGCTAAGCCCTTACTACAGGAATCGCTTCGTATTATTCGACTACGGTATGGCGATGGACATCATTTGACTCTAACTATTCTTGAAAATTACGAGGCAATTCTCTAATAGCGAAACAAATGGAGAATGATGAAAAATCTCTCTAGCTAGAAGCTTTGGCGATTTTCGAGGAGAACCTTGAGTTAGATCATCCCAACCCCCGTACTGTCCGCGCTAATTACGAGTCATTTTTAGAACAAAAAGG
>JBIKYI010000422.1:0-3469 GCA_044355355.1 Limnothrix sp.
GGGACAATGTATCGTTCTCAGGATGTTCCACTAGATGTACAACTTGCTCGAGCTGTACCCGTGATTCCCTAGGCTGTCTCGCTAGGCTCTGGGGCAAAATGACGGTTAAAAGACTCGAATCGGCTCGCATTACGCCTTTAATCGCGGCTGAGTTGGTTCCCGTTGCCCCCGAGGTGATGATGCGATTTCCTCCCAAGGCAAGGGCATAACTCATCATCTCAATGAGGTGTTGATGGGTAATGGGGACGTGGCGAGTTCCAATGAGAGCAATTCGCTTGGATCCAGTCTGCTGGATTGCAGCTAGCTCTTGCGCCAAGGTATCAAGGGTAGGAATATCTATGGATTGACTCAAAGATCGTGGGGGACTTGGTAGCCTGAATAGTCGATGCTATTCTAATCAAACATTCTTGATAAAGCAATGCTTAATTTTTTCTTTGGTCTTTTCTCTTGCCAAATTTGAGAGGACACTGCTATATTTAGAAACTGTTTGCAGCCCGGACGTATAGCTCAGTTGGTTAGAGTACATCGTTGACATCGATGGGGTCACTGGTTCGAATCCAGTTACGTCCATATACAATTTGCCGATTTGCCCAAGCTTAAAAACAATTACAGGGGACTAGTGGCGATCGCCCCCAATTCTCTTTGGTCATGACTTCACAGCTACTGTAACTCCACAATCAAGCCTGTACGAGCGGGAAGTTTTACCTCTACAATATTGTTTGCAATCGTCACTAAACCCGTTCCATATTTACTAATTGCGACATTAAAATTTCCCCATGTTGCCAAGGAACAAGAGATAGAAATATCAGACTCGTCAGCATTAACAAACACAGCTACATATTGAGATGTTTGCGAAGTTTCTAAAGTGCGAATAAATCCATAAAACATCCCCTCTGCAATTAATGTCTGGTACGTACCCAGTTGCAATGCCGGATAATGACGACGAAGTTGAATCAGCTCACGGTGACATTGAAAAATATCTAAATTCCAGTTTTCTTGCTTTGGAAAAACGCGACGACAATCGGGATCAAAACCACCTCCCAAACCCACTTCATCTCCATAATAAATACAAGGCGCACCGGGGAAAGTCATCAACAGCAATGTACTTAGACAAACACTGGCGATCGCCGCCCTCCGTTCCCCTTCATCCCCCGTGTCTCCCCCAGCAATTGTTAAAAGTCTTGCCGTATCATGACTTGCCAATGTTTTGTTGATGGAGCAAAATCTACCCTTATTGGTCGATGGACTGAAGGCTGATCATTTGTCGGTAAGGACTTCTGCGCCTATTTTGATGATCACGGCTTTGGAGGATTCTGCTTCGGTTAATCAGGCGTTTGAGTTGGGGGTGACGGATTTTATTACAAAGCCGATTCACTGGGCTATATTGAAGCAACGGGTGAGGTTGTTGCTGAATCAAACGAAGTTGTACCAACGGCTTGAGGCAGCAAATGAACAACTTCAGCGCTTGGCAGCCATTGATCCTTTGACTCAGTTGGCGAATCGTCGTGTGTTTGATTTGGTTTTGGAACGTCAATGGCGCTTGATGTTGCGGCATAAAACGCCGTTATCGCTGATTTTTGTGGATATTGATTATTTTAAAAATTACAATGATTTTTACGGTCACCAGGCGGGTGATCATTGTTTGTTTGAGGTGGCTCGGGCGATCGCCTCGCAGATTAAACGTCCGACGGATTTGGTGGCTCGCTATGGTGGGGAGGAAATGATTGTGGTACTCCCGGAGACTGCCTATCGAGGTGCGAAATTAATCGCGAATCGCATTCAGAATGCGGTGCGTAGTTTACAGATCCCCCATTTAAATTCGGCGACGAAACCTTTTGTCACTGTGAGTTTGGGGGTGGCGGTCATGGCAGAACCGAATCTTGGGCTGAACCACGCTAATCTGTTGGCGATCGCGGATCAGGCTTTGTATGAGGCGAAGGCGCAAGGACGGAATTGTATCGTAAGTAAGTTGGTCACTCCGGAACAATGATGTTGTAGATGGCGGAATAGTCGGTGTCGGCGAGGCTGGCGGCGATCGCCTGTTCAATAATTTTTTGTGTGCCCTCTAGACCGATGGTATTCAGGCTAACTTCTTGGGCGGCTTGGAGGAAAAGCTTGGTGTCTTTGAGCAGGTGCTTGGTGGGAAAGTTGGGGTTCTCGAAGTGGCGATCGCCCATACGTTGCAACTTTTTATCGAATGTTGGGGCGTACAGGGCACTGTCACGCAAAATTGCCATAAATTTTTCCACATCGACATTTTCCCGCTGGATTAAGCCCAAACTGAGGGAAAAACCTGCGGTCAAGGCGGCGATAAGTTGGTTTAGGGCTAATTTTAAGGCGGCAGCTTCGCCCACTGCACCGATGTAATTGGGTTGTTCACCCAGGGTTGCCAAGATCGGCAGACAGTCCTGAAACACATCTTCTTCGCCACCAACCATCACCAAGAGTTTCCCAGTCTTAGCTTCTGGAATACTACCTAATACTGGGGCTTCTAGGTATTTCCCACCCTCGGCAATCACTCGCTGGGCAATCTTCTTGCTTTCTTCTGGGGCGATCGTCCCCATCTGAATAATCGTTTTACTCCGCAATGAATTAGTTTTCTCGCCCCACAAAACCAACTCAATTGCCGCCGCATCGCTCAGGGTCAAAATTAAATGGTCAGCAATAGCGATCGCCTGTTGCGCTTTTGTCGTTGTCTCCATCTTTTGGACTTCTAAGGCTGCCAATTTCTCCGGGCTACGATTGTAGGCAATCACTTCATAGTTAGATGAGAGGGTTGTGGCGATCGCCTGACCCATTAAACCAATCCCCAAAACACCAATCTTCATTACTCAACCCTACCAATCACAACACATCCCATAAAACCATAAAGGAAAACCCCACCCAAGGGCGAGGTTTTCCTTAAATTATGAGAAGAACGAACTAGCTAGCTCAAAATCAGTTGATTAAACCGACCTTAGAACTTGAAGGTGGTGCGAACAGTACCGATGACGGCATCACCTTCGTTACCAGTACCTTGAGCAGCATCATTCAACCAGATTACACCAGGAGTGATGGAGATGCTGTCGTTAAGTTGATACTTGTAGAAAGCTTCAACCTGGAGAGGATCTTCACCAGTGCCACCGAGGTAAGGAGGAACACCAGCGAATAAGCCAAGAACGTTGCCTTCCTTGCCTACATCAGACAAGGACGCGCCGATACCATAGCTCCAAACTTCTCCATCATTATTTAAACCGTCAACGCCAACGTCAGAGTAGAGACCATAAGCGGCGAGGGAAACCTTCTCAGTAAGGTCAAACTTACCTTGGAGACCGAAAGTGCTAGCTTCAGTTGCAGGTGCTCCGTTAACAAAGTTAGCGAAGCTAGTACCAGCAAGAGTTCCGTTACCACCTAAGTTAAACAACGACTCTTGTTGGTAGCTGTTGACATAGGTCAAACCAAGGGAAGCTTTAGAACCAATGTTGAAGGC
>JBIKYI010000381.1:0-3811 GCA_044355355.1 Limnothrix sp.
ACCATTACCAGTGCTGGAGTCAGCGGCATCGTTAGCAAGGTAACCAAGGGACAGGTCAACAGGACCAACGGGGAAGTTAAGACCTAAGCCAGTACCACCACCGATCATATAGATGGGGCTAGATGCTGCGTTGAAAGTCAAGGAACCGCTACCACCAGTGTAGTCTTCGAGATCAGCAGCACCGAAAGTTGTGCTTACGTAGTCACCATGTAAACCACCTGACGCTGCCAAGTAAGCATTTGCTTTCTTGATGGGGAAGTAGTAAGCCAACCAGTCAACACTGACGCTATTACCACTGCCATTGTCGTAGGTTTGAACACCAACACCACCATCAGGAGCAAAGGTAGGTGCGTTACCAGCAGCTAAACGAGTGATTAAGGTGTCTTTGCCAGTGAAGCTAGTGGAGAGGGTGAGACGAACGCGGTCAGAAAAGGTCGTTTGGCTGAAATCGTCATCAACGCCATCGGTTGCACTGCTATCACCAAAGCTATCGGTTAAGCCAAAGATAACTTCACCAGAAAGCTTGGTTGTCGTGGAGAACTGGTGATCTTCGAGGAAGCCTACGCGACCTTCGAGGTCATCAACACGTGCACCAAGGGTAGCGAGTTCAGCTTCAAATTCTTGCACCATGGCACGGATTTGAGCAAGCTCAGCGGGGTCAACACTTTCACCACCAGCTTCGATGCGGCTTAAACAAGCGTTCAAACCAGCAGCAAATTCATAACGGCTGAGGGGACGGTTGCCACGGAATGTGCCGTCGGGATAACCAACGATACAGTTATATTTTTCAACGAGGTTGCGGAGTGCGTCGAATGCCCAGTCGGAGGGGGAAACATCGCGGAGTTGAAAAACACTGTTTACTTGACCAGCAGTGTTAGCTTGACCTTCTTGGCCGTAGCTATTGATTTGGTCGATAATTGCGGAGTCGGGAGCTGCTTGAGCTGCGCCAGCGACAGTTACTACGCTCAGAGCTGCGGAAGCAACTGTTAGAGATTTCCAAAACTTAGTCATTTTAATTTTCCTCACACGTTGGATAGTTACAGTTTAAAATTTTTAAACCGCTATGCCATATACATAGATGATAGCTCATGTGTTTTGGATTGGGTATCTGTAAGAATAAGAATTTCTTAGTCAACCCTTTACCTATATGCATGGGTTATCAGAAGTTGAAGTCTTTGGGTTACCGATCAGTGACTGATTGGTTTGCCGAAGGTAGGGTTTTTGACGATCAAAGTGATTCAAAAGTTGCAGCGAGGTCAAAATCTTTTTGGGTTAGTCCGCCTGCGTCGTGGGTGGTGAGGTTAATAATAACTTTCCCATAGCCTAATGTGAGGTCTGGATGATGACCGGCGGCTTCGGCTGGTTCTACGAGTTTGTTCACGAAGGCGATCGCCTCAATGAAATTTCTAAATTTATAGTGTTTCTGGATTGTATTACCTTCTCTATGCCAGTCGGGTAATGCGGCTAAGTGGGTTTGAATTTCTGCGTCGTTAAGCAGGGCCGTCATAATCAAAAAACTCCTAAAAAAACTATCCGCCCTTACTAGGGTTACCTAAAAAGATAACGAAAGTAAGGGCGGTCTAGTAGGGTCTCTTATCAGTTGGAATCTGACTGCCGGAAGGAACTCCGACAATTCCTAATTCACTCCACTAGGAAGTAAAAAAGATTTCTTAGAGAACAGCCCCGGCACACAGCCGATATGCTCCAACTGTGAGACCCATGGTCATACTACTATCATTCATGGGCATCACCTCCTATTCTCCGGCAGGTTATATCCGGATAGAACTCTTATATGCTGGCACAGGCTTCTGAGAAATTCAAGGCAATTTTTTTAGATATCAGATATCAATCAAAATAAAGCTGATGTCTGAAATCTGATGTCTGTTAAATGCTTTCGCCACCGACTACCACGTCGCGGATTCTGAGGGAGGGACCGCCGCAGCCAACGGGGAGGCCGCTTTGTCCGCCTTTGCCGCAGCCGCCGGATTCGTCCCAGTAAAAGTCGTCGGCGATCGCCTCGATATTATTTAGAGTTTTAAAAACATTGCCGGAGAGGGTGACATCCTTAACGGGTTCAGCAATTTTGCCATCACGGATCATCCAGGCTTCCCCGGCAGTAAAGGTAAACATCTCACCGTTGGTCATACCACCCAGCCAGTTTTTCGCGTAGACCCCCTCTTTAATATCGGTGGGTAGATCGGCAACGGGGGTCTGTCCCCGCTCAATCCAGGTGTTGGTCATACGCACGATGGGCGGATAATGATAGTTCAAACAGCGGGCATTACCTGTGGGAGCTTCGTCGAGTTTACCTGCGGTTTCACGGGAATGGAGCCGACCCACTAATTCGCCATCTTTAATCAGTTGTGTTGTGGTGGCAGGAACTCCTTCGTCATCGTAGATATAGCTGCCCCGATGTCCCTCTGGTGCTGCGCCGTCAAAAATTTGTAGATCTTTGCCGCCAAATTTTCGTCCCATGCTCATAGTTTCGAGGATATCGGGGTTTTCGTATGCCATGTCGGCTTCGGATAAATGTCCAAAAGCTTCGTGGACAAACAGTCCAGTCAGAATAGGATCAATGACAACGGTGTAGGTTCCCCCTTTGACGGTGGGCATTTGTAAGCAATCGGTGGCGCGTTGGGCTGCTCCGGTGACTTTTTCGTCTAAATTTTCGAGGTCTTCATAGGCTTTGCGGGATCCGGTGGTTTCTCGCCCGGTTTGGACAAGATCACCATCGCGGGCAACGGCGGAAAATCGCATTTCCATATCTGCCCAGGACTGTTCGATCAATGTGCCTTCGGAGGTGGCAATGACGATATGTTGGGTGCTGTCGCTATAGCCGACTGTGGTGCTGGCGATTTTATCGCTATGGCTGAGGAGTAGCTCGCTGTAGCGATCGCAGAGTTCTTTTTTCCGTGAGATGTCAACCTGACGCGGATCTGTCCCGGTTAATGGCAAGGTACAAACGGCTTGGATGGGTTCAATGGCGGCTAAGCAGGTTTCATCATCGCCAATCAGGATCGCGGCGGCGATCGCCTCTTCAATTCTGAGTTGCAGATTTTCCAGATTATTAAACGCAGCAAAACCCCAACCGCCCCGATGACAAACCCTGACTTGACCACCCAAGGAAGTACTTTCACTGAGAGTTTCAAGCTTACGGGAGCGCAGCAAAATACTACTCCCCTCCGATTGCTCCAGGCGAATCGACAAGAAATCCACCTGACGACGATATCGCTGGATCAAATCCGTTAATTGGTTTTTATACTCTGCTAGATTCTGCGCCATGGGTTCAGCCGGAGAGGAGGATACGAAAAAATTTGCGATAGAAAAAATCTTTGCTTTTATTATAGTTAGCGACTCGTCTCTACAGGTGAGCTGTCGATCGCCCCACCCTTTCCAGCAGAGCCAGACATCCAAATTAAAGCAACTCTTGACTCCAGAGGAATATCAACTACTACAGGATTTACTGGCAATTAGCCCCGCCCAAAATCCTCCCCAGCCTAAATTAAGTCTTGGCGATCGCATCGCAGATCGAGTTGCCGCCACCATGGGGTCATTGCCATTTATCTTGGTGCAATCCCTCCTCCTCGCCCTGTGGATTACCCTAAACAGCTTGGCATTCATTAAACATTAGGATCTCTACCCTTGTATCCTGCTCAATCTCGCCCTTTCCTTCCAGGCTGCCTACGCCGCCCCCTTCATCATGATGAGTCAAAATCGGCAGTCCAGTATTGACCGTCAAGAAACCCGTCATGATTACACCGTCAATACCAAAGCAGAACTAGAAATCGAGCGCCTCCAAGAAAAACTAAAT
>JBIKYI010000001.1:0-24119 GCA_044355355.1 Limnothrix sp.
TCTTCAATCTTAGATAAAGACATGATTTAGATATACTCCTCGTCGCGTGTGATGAACTTAGTTTTGATCGGTAGCTTTTGGGCTGCTAATCGCATGGCTTCACGGGCGATCGGCTCGGTAACACCGTTCATCTCGAACATAATACGACCGGGCTTGACCACCGCAACCCAAAATTCAGGGTTACCCTTACCGGAACCCATACGGGTTTCAGCCGGGCGCATAGTAATAGGTTTATCGGGGAAAATCCGGATCCAGATCTTACCGCCACGCTTGATGTAACGGGTCATAGCACGACGGGAGGCTTCAATCTGGCGGGCAGTAATCCAGCTGGGTTCAATAGCCTGGAGGGCATAATCACCGAACTGCAAAGAATTACCTCGTTGCGCCATGCCCCGCATACGGCCGCGATGCTGCTTCCGGAATTTTGTACGTTTTGGACTTAGCATTGTTTCCTAGTGGAATAAATAGTGATTGCAGAAAAGTTAAATCATCATCATTCATCTGAGGACGATTACTGTTCGCTACGATCCTCGAACTGCTGACGTCGAGCTTTGCGACGGGGCATGGGAGCAGCACTAGCAGCGGGAATATCTTCCTGACCAGGAATAATTTCACCCTTGAAAATCCAAACTTTAATCCCGAGAATACCGTAGATAGTCTGGGCAGTTTTGTAGGAATAATCAATGTCTGCTCTGAGGGTATGGAGAGGTACACGACCTTCACGAACCCATTCTGTACGGGCAATTTCTGCACCATTCAGACGACCACTCACTTGGATCTTGATGCCTTGAACTTCTGCTCGTTGTGCTCTCTGAATCGCTTGGCGAACCACACGACGGAAAGAAACACGGCGTTCGAGCTGTTGCACGATGTATTCAGCAATTAGGGCTGCATCTGCATCAACGCGGGCAACTTCGATGACATTGATCCGGATTTGTCGCTGATCACCGAGGGTCTTCTGCAACCCTGTGCGTAGTGCTTCAATTCCTGATCCGCCACGTCCTACAACTACGCCTGGGCGAGCAGTATGGACTTCGAGGTCAACTTGGTCGGCTTTACGCTCGATCAATACCTTGGAGATGCCGGCATTGCTGAGATTAGCCTCAACATACTGACGAATTTTATAATCTTCTTGAAGAAGTTCGGGGTACTGTTTGGAGTCCGCATACCAGCGAGATAGGTGCTCCTTCGTAATTCCCAAACGAAAACCAATTGGATGAATTTTTTGTCCCACGGTTTGTTCCTTTGATGTTAACGATTCACTAGGGGATAGTGTTACTATTCTGCGGCTCCGGGAGCGACAGCAACGGTAATGTGGCAGGTCGGCTTACGGATTTGGAAGGCTCGACCTTGAGCACGGGGACGGAAACGCTTTAGCACGGGACCAGCATCTGCAAAGGCAGTACTAACAACCAGGCTAGAGGGATCGAGTCCTTCGTTGTGCTCTGCGTTAGCAACGGCTGAACGCAATACCTTGAGAATCGGGTCGCAGGCACGATAGGGCATGAATTCGAGAATAATCAAGGCTTCGCGGTAGCTCAGTCCTCGTATCTGATCCAACACACGTCTTACTTTGCGCGGAGACATACGAATGTAGCGGGCGATCGCCTTGACTTCAGTTTGAGTATCAATAGTCATTGTTTTCTATTAACCCTTATCGACGTGCTTTCTTATCGCTCTTGGCATGACCTCTAAAGGTACGAGTGGGAGCGAATTCACCCAACTTGTGACCCACCATTTGCTCAGAAACGAATACAGGCACATGCTGACGACCGTTATGAACGGCGATCGTGTGACCTACCATCTGAGGCAAGATAGTTGAAGCCCGAGACCAAGTTTTAACAACCTGCTTATCACCACTAGCGTTAAGCTTGTCAATTTTCTTGATGAGGCTGTCCGCAATAAACGGACCTTTTTTTAATGAACGACCCATAGTCTTATCAATCGAGTGTGATGAACAAATAGGGATAACGGATTAACGACGGCGACGAATAATCAAAGAACTACTCTGCTTCTTCTTGTTGCGCGTCTTCTTACCAAGCGCAGGCTTACCCCAAGGCGTCACAGGACCACTACGACCGATAGGCGCTCTACCCTCACCACCACCATGCGGGTGATCAACAGGGTTCATGACACTACCACGAACTTGAGGACGACGACCCAGGTGACGAGTTCTACCCGCCTTACCCAATTTGAGGTTGCGAGCTTCCGCATTACCGACCTTACCGATCGTTGCGTAACACTCTTTTCTCACCATACGCACTTCCTTAGAAGGAAGCTTGATTGTGACGTAATCACCTTCTTTTGCAACCAATTGCGCAAAAGAACCCGCTGTACGTACCATCTGTCCGCCACGACCAGCATAAAGCTCGATGTTGTGGATTTCAGTACCCAGAGGAATTTTGAACAGAGGCAAAGCGTTGCCAATTTCAAACGGAGATTCTTCACCAGCGACGATCTTGTCACCCACCCCTAGACCAGCAGGCTGAAGAATATAGCGTTTTTCGCCATCTTCATACTGGACTAAAGCAATACGAGCATTGCGGTTGGGATCATATTCAATCGCGATGACCTCAGCAACCATGTCACGCTTATCACGACGAAAATCAATCATCCGATAAAGACGCTTATGACCACCACCACGGTGGCGACAAGTAACGACCCCTCGGTTGTTACGTCCCTTCTTACGATGCTTGTACTTCGTAAGGGATTTTTCTGGTTTGGATTTTGTAATATCCGAAAAGTCGGAGACAGTAGCCTGACGAGTTCCCGGAGTATATGGTCTAAATGAACGAATACCCATGATTTATTCAAGTGAATGACGACTATACTTCTGGGAACAAAGTGATTGTATCCCCTTCTGCCAAGGTGACAACTGTCCGCTTATATTGGGGTTTGAAGCCCAAGAAGCGACCCACACGCTTTTTCTTACGAGGGGGGCGACTAGTGTTAACCTTGACAACTTTGACTTCAAAAAGACTTTCGATCGCCGCTTTGATGTCGGTTTTAGTTGCTTTAAGAACAACATCGAAAACATATTTATTCTCTTCAAGCAAAATTGTCGCTTTTTCACTAACAATCGGCTTGAGAATAATATCGGCTAAGTCGCGGGACTGAACTCGACTAGTCATTGTAAACCTCCTGAATTTTTGCAAGGGCTTCAGCGGTCACAACGATTTTGTTTGCATGCAAGATGTCAAATACATTCAAACCATCGGCGGGAACCAGCTTTAGGGAAGCAACATTACGTGCAGAAAGATAAATGTTTTCAACCAGTTCATCCATCACCAAAAGGATTTTATCGCCAGAACCAACACCCCAGCGGGACATGGCAGCTAACAAATCTTTTGTTTTCGGAGTAGAGAACTGTGAAGCAAAATTTTCCACAACAATGAGGTCTTCACTGCGGCTCAAGAAAGCGGTTCTTAAAGCCAGACGGCGCTCTTTGCGGTTCATTTTGAGATTGTAATCTTTAGGCTTAGGACCAAAGATTACACCGCCGCCACGCCACAGGGGAGAGCGGGAAGAACCAGCTCTTGCACGACCAGTTCCTTTTTGTCGCCAGGGTTTACGACCACCGCCACGGACTTCAGCGCGAGTCTTGCAGGAGGAAGTACCTTGACGCGCATTATTGAGTTGGCGCACCAGAGCACGGTGAACAATATGAGAGGCGTTTTCTTCTTTGGCAACTTTGAGATCGAGGTCGGCTTGACCAACGTCGTCTCCTTGCCAATTTTTAACTGCGCAGTTAACCATAGGGATGAATCGATTTATCGGTTATCTGTAGGTTCAAAATTCGGGATTTTGAACGGTATAAAAGGTTCAATAGAATAATTTGTATCTTTGACGTGGGATAGCTAGTCAAAGGGATCCATTATTTTTGACCCACAATATTGCTAGGAGCAATACTGAGTAGGTTGCCTGCCTTACCAGGAACAGCGCCTTTGATGAGCAAGAGATTACGCTCTGCATCAACACGGACAATTTCTAGTTTGCGAACAGTAACTTTTGTGCCACCGTAACGACCAGCCATTTTCTTGCCGGGATAAACACGACCGGGGGTAGTACCCGCACCGGTAGAACCGGGTTGGCGGTGGTTCTTAGAACCGTGGGTCATTGGACCGCGCTTAAAGTTGTGGCGTTTTTGATAGCCAGCAAAACCACGACCAATGGTAAGTCCAGAAACGTCAACGATTTGACCTGCTTCGAATAGGCTTGCGCCGACATATTGTCCTAGTTCGTAGGAGGTAACGTCGTCGAGGCGATATTCTTTGAGATGGCGTAAGGGGGAAGCGCCTGCTTTACCAAGGTGACCGAGTTCGGGCTTGGTGAGGGCTTTTTCCTTTACGGCTCCGTAACCAATTTGGACGGAGGTATAACCATCTGTTTCGGAGGTTTTGACTTGGGTGACGGTACAAGGCCCTGCTTGGACAACAGTGACTGGAATCGCTGCTCCAGTTTCTGGGTCGAAGACTTGGGTCATACCGAGTTTAGTGCCGAGGATACCGAGTGACACGGAACAAAGACCTCTATCTACTAATAGACAACATTAAAGGCGAGCAGAAATAACATGAGCCTCTTCCCAGGGGGATTTGAGACTCTCGTCTTCTACTCTAGGAGTATTCAGAGTTTTTTAATGGCTCTGAAAGACTTTGGCTTGCAGGCATTCTTTGGGGAATTGCGCTTCACACTGAGACTTAAAAACAAATGGGCTTTCAGTATCTCGTGGGACTGCAAGGCTTGACCAACACTAAAATTCGCGATTATTTAGGGCGAAGGTTGGCGGGTGACTAGTTTCAAACTCGACGGCTGCTTATTTGGCTATGTTTTCACGCTTAACCGCTGATGAGCACCGGAATGAGAAGTAGTATTTTATACTTTTTTAGTCACAATCGCACATTATAGGTTAGGTGTTGTGCTGTTTGCAAGGGGCAATTTCAAATCGGTCACAATATGGGGATATTTGTGTGATATTTATTGTGCTGCGTTGCAGAGTGTGGCGATCGCCGCCTGTAATAGCAGAAAGTGATAGGATTGCCAAAGAATAGAGAAAAGTGATTATACATAAAAAGGAAAGAATGCAAGAATTCATCAAGTCGATTTCTTTCGATGGTAGAGAGATTCGACTAAAAACAGGTTTGTTGGCTCCCCAGGCGGGTGGTGCTGTACTGATCGAATCGGGTGATACAGCGGTTTTAGTTAGCGCAACGACGGCACCGGGTAGAGAAGGGATTGATTTCTTGCCACTGCTTGTGGACTATGAAGAGAGGTTATATGCAGCGGGGAGAATTCCGGGTGGGTTCCTCAGAAGAGAAGGAAGACCGCCGGAGCGGGCAACTCTGATTTGTCGGTTGATTGACCGCCCGATGCGTCCTTTATTCCCCCATTGGCTGCGGGATGATATTCAAATTGTGGCAACAACGTTGTCTCTGGATGAGGATGTGCCGCCTGATGTTTTGGCGGTGACGGGGGCTTCTGTGGCTTCTCTGTTGGCGGGTCTACCTTTCTATGGTCCGATGGCGGCTGTCCGGGTGGGTCTGATTGGTGATGATTTTATTTTAAATCCGACCTATCGTGAAATTCTCGCGGGTGACCTGGACTTGGTTGTCGCGGGGACGAAGGAAGGGGTGATCATGGTGGAAGCTGGGGCAAATCAATTGCCGGAGCAGGACATGATCGAGGCGATCGATTTTGCCTATGAAGCGATTCAGGAATTGATTGATAGTCAGTTGGACTTGATCAAGGAATTAGGCATCGAGCTTGTGCAGGCGGAACCTCCGGTGCAGGAAGAGGAACTAGAGGAGTTTGTTGCAGCGAAGGCTTCGGCAAAAATTAAGCAGGTGCTCAGTCAATTTAGTCTCAGTAAGAGTGAGCGTGATGCAGCTCTGGACGAGATTAAGGCGACGGATGTGGTGGCGGCGATCGCCGAGTTGCCAGAGGATCATGAACTGCGGGTGAAGACGAGCGAAAACTCTAAGTTGATCGGCAATACCTTTAAGGCGCTAACCAAGAAATTGATGCGTGCCCAGATTATTGAAGATGGCTTACGGGTGGATGGTCGGAATTTGGATCAAATTCGTCCGATCTCCTGTAAGACGGAAATTCTGCCCCGTGCAGTCCATGGCAGTGGTTTGTTTAACCGTGGTTTAACCCAAGTGCTGTCGATTGTGACTTTGGGGACTCCGGGTGATGCCCAGGAAATGGATGATTTGCACCCTTCCGATGAGAAGCGCTATTTACACCACTATAATTTCCCCCCTTACTCCGTCGGTGAAACCCGACCCATGCGATCGCCCGGTCGTCGGGAAATTGGTCATGGTGCTTTAGCCGAACGGGCATTAGTGCCTGTACTACCGCCGAAGGATGAATTTCCCTACGTGATCCGTGTTGTGTCAGAAGTCCTTTCCTCCAATGGTTCGACCTCCATGGGTTCCGTTTGTGGCTCCACCCTCGCCCTGATGGATGCAGGTGTGCCCATCACCAAACCCGTGAGTGGTGCTGCCATGGGGCTAATCAAGGAAGGGGATGAAGTACGCATCCTGACGGATATTCAGGGCATTGAGGATTTCCTCGGGGACATGGACTTCAAAGTAGCAGGTACTGCCGATGGTATTACCGCTCTACAAATGGATATGAAAATTACGGGTCTAGCCGTGGATGTGATTGCAGAAGCAATTAACAAAGCGCTACCTGCCAGATTGCATATTCTGGAGAAAATGACTGCTGTGATCGCCAAGCCCAAATCACTTTCACCCTCTGCCCCCCGCTTGCTCACGATTAAGATCGATCCAGATCTCATCGGCATGGTTATTGGACCAGGCGGTAAGACGATTAAGAGTATTACGGAGCAAACCCGCGCCAAGGTTGATATTGCCGATGATGGTACGGTAACGATCGCCTCCTCTGAGTCGGAGAATGCAGAGAATGCCAAGAAGATGATCGTCAACATGACGCGTAAATTGCGTGAAGGCGATGTGTTCTTCGGGAAAGTAACTCGCATTATCCAAATCGGTGCTTTCGTCGAAATTCTCCCAGGTAAGGAAGGGATGATTCACATTTCCCAACTGGCTGAAGGTCGTGTGGGCAAGGTGGAAGATGAGGTCGCAGTTGGTGATGAGGTCATCGTCAAAGTGCGTGAAATTGATAACAAGGGTCGCATTAACTTGACTCGCCTCGGCATTCACCCGGATGAAGCGACGGCAGCACGGGAAGAAGCGGCTAAATAGTTATTGATGCTGAAGCTTTAATGCTCGCGCTTAACTGAGCTAAATATCGAGATCCCTCAAGTGATTGGGGGATTTTTTTGTCGAGATGGATCGAGGAGGGGGTTATGATGTGGCTTCGGGTATGTAGTGGGCGCAATGGTGCAAGCTGTGGATTATGATTTGGTGGTAATTGGGGCGACCCAGGCGGGTTTGTTGTTGGCGCAAAAGGCGATCGCCCAGGGTCAAAGGGTGGCATTGGTGCAGCAGAATTCCCATCCCTTTCAGGATATACAAATGCAAGCGCTCCAAAAAATTTTGCTCTATGCAGTAGAACAACCTGCGGCAACGATCGCCCAGGTGGTGTGGTTAATCCATCAGACGATCGCCCCTGAAGATTTTTATGAACCCCTGGCAAAATTGGCGGAAATGGGGGTTGATGTTGTGCCGGAAAGTGGCTATTTTCGCTGGCAACCCCAAACGTTTTTGAGAACGGCAACGCGGCAATTACGGGGACGGCATTATGCGATCGCCACAGGGACAGTTTGGCAAGAAAAGCAGGATCCAGCAGACATTTTACCGACGGATTTATTGAATGGGGAAACCTGGGAAAAACTGGCAGCGAAGGTGGTGCTCATCGGTACAGATCCTTTGATGTTGACCCTTACCTATGCTTTGCAAAGGTTGGGTAAACAGGTGCAATGGGTTGTGGGAAGTGCTTTTTTGGGGACTGAAGATGCAGACTTAGCCCACCATTTGCAAACATTCCTAGAAACAACGGGCATTGAAATTTATAAGGGATTAGCTGCGGCTGATCTGGTGGATATCCTACAACAACCGGAGATCTCGATTATTCGGGGCGATCGCCGTCGGGGTGCAACCAGTCAATTGAATTTACCGCCAGATTGCTGCCAGGGTGAACAGATGTGGTTGCGAGTGAACGATCATTTGCAAACATCCCATCGTCAGATCTATGGTTGCGGTTCCGTGTTGGGTGGCTATGATTTACCGGGGTTGGCGATCGCCGAAACCTCTGTATTAGTAAAGAATCTCACCACCCGAAAAAAACAACCTTGTTTGTACCAAAACATTGCCTACCGCTTGTTTGAACCCTATCCATTCGACCACGTGGGTTATCAAAATCGCTCTACACCACCCGGCACGAAAAGCATTGAACACACCTTTTCTATGGATCGTGTGGATCAATTGCAATTTCCCTTCGATGTGACGGTGAAATTATGGCTAGGCGCAAACGATCAACTCCTCGGTGCAACAGTCTTGGGCGATCGCCAGGGCAAATTAATTTCCCATTGCCGTCATTTAGTGCAGCAGCAACGACCTTTTACGACGTGGGATAATCTCCTGGAAGCGTCGGGATTAGCGGCGGAAATTTGTTGGTAATGAATGCTATGCAGGGGAATATGCAAGACAAGCAGCAAGGAAAATTTATTGTTTTTGAAGGCATTGATGGTTCCGGTAGTTCGACCCAGGCGGAACTCTTGCATCATTATTTTCGGGCACAAAACATTCCGTCGGTACTGAGTCCAGAACCTTCCAACGGCATCATCGGCAATCTGGTGCGGGAGGCGTTGCGCCAACGGTTTCGCTTTACGGATGATCCTGAAAAATTTAATCGGCAAATGGCATATCTCTTCGCTGGCGATCGCCATGATCACCTCTACAACGATATTGACGGTGTTTTTAAACTGTTGGGGGAAGGCATCCATGTCATTACCACCCGTTATTATTTTTCGTCCCTCGCCTACAACGCCAATAGTCCCGCCGAATACGAATTTATCTATCGCCTGAACCAAGATTTCCCCGATCCCGATTTTGTGTTCTACTTTGACTTGCCCATCGAAATTGCCATAGAACGAGTCAATCGGCGATCGCACCAAGAGATCTACGAAACCCAAGCCAAACTGACCCAGGTTCGTGATAACTACCAACAAATTTTTGCGACCTATGCAGGCAAATGGCAACAACTCGATGCCACCCTTGCCCCAGAGATTATCCATGGGCAGATTCTAGCCACTATTGCGGCTTGTCTAGAGTCTCAGGGCTAGGGGGTTCGCCAAACTTCTCCAGGGGAACAAGATCCAGTTCAAACCCTGCCGGGGGCGGTAAACTCTCATTACTTTTGAGGGGTTCTAGCTGAAAGTCATTGGAGGGTTGCGCCGTTGGAATCTGGGGAATCGCCGGATTCACAGGGGTTACGCCGGGATTGAGTTCTTCATTGAAAAAAGTGCCTAAATCATTTTGCATTGATTTTGAGGAACCCGACATCGTACCCAAAGCGACCCTTGTGCCACCGATGGCTTTTAACCAATCGAGTACCTGCATCACCTCTTGATAGGAACGTTTTTCCGAGGCGTTGAGAATGACTAAACCCTCAGGATTCCGTTGAAGATAATCCTCCACGATCTGGGTAAATTGCGCCTGGGTTTGGATCAGTTGTTTTTCAACATAGATTTGCCCAAAGTCCGTCAGGCTGACGATCGCCATATTTGGCATTTGTGCTGTGCCACTATTCGCCGCCGGGAGATCGAGGTTAATCGCCTGTTGCCGCGACAGATTGACCGCCGCCAGAATGAAAAACGTTAAAACGCAAAAAATAACGTCAATCAACGGAATAATCTCAATCCGTAGATCCGGCGTGGATTCCTCTTGCCACAATTTAAAGGGGCGCAACCCTAGGGTTTTGAGTTTAGCGGCATCATTTTCGTTATTTTTCATTTATTGATAATTAATTAATTATGATCATTACTCATGGTGTTCTGTCCCAGGTGCAGCGGGGGCGATCGCCTCAGGAGACTCAGTAACAAGGGAATAAGCCTCAGTCGATTCCGTCTGCAAAGGCAAAGCATCCAGATAATTTTGCCGATAGAGCATTTCCAATTCACTGCCTGCCTGACGGAACAGACGCACTTGATTACCAGAAAAAGCCTGAAATAGTCGATAGAACGCCAAACTCACAATGGCGACGATCAGACCCGATGCCGTAGAAATCAGCGATTCACTAATCCCCAAAGTCACACCCGCTGTGGAATCTGTACCCAGATCACTCAATTGAATTGAACCCAGGGAATTAATCAGACCCAAGACCGTACCCAGTAGACCCAGCAGGGGCGAGAGAGCGATGACTGCCTCTAATAACTTTTCGCCCCGGCGCATATTGGCAAGTTCTTCATCCGCTGCCGCTTCTAGGGCAAGGTGAAAAATTTCTGGGTCAGAATATCCTTGCCTGAGGGGCGCATAGAGAAAACGACCAAGGGGATGTTCCTGGCAAGTACTGGCAATCTGGCTGACTGCCTGCCATTGATAGTGGGCAGCATCAAGAATTTTATCCTGCACCCGCTGACTCTGCTGGACCACTTTCCACCAAAACCAAAGTCGCTCAATAATTGTACTCAAAGCCATAATCGACAGCAGCACTAATGGCCACATCGCTGGGCCGCCACGGTCGAGCATCTCCAAAAAATTCACGCAGTTACCTCGCTCCAATCACACACAAAAAAGTCCATGATCCAATTCTAAGGTTTTTGTCTGCCTTCTGATTCAATGGCGCAGGATATCCTCATTTCGGTTGATAACGCCCTAGATTGCTATCTTTGATTTCCGCGTAAACGGTGAGGCGATCGCGCCCATGATCCTTGGAAAAGTACAATGCCTGGTCACACTCCGTGATAAACCGACCAATTTTCATTTGTTTTGTTGGCACTAGGGAATGAACCCCCAAACTCACCGAAATTGTATCTTTCACAACGGATACCGCATGTTTGATTCCGAGCGATCGCACCTCGAACAAAATCCGTTCTGCCACAATAATTGCCTCATCAATCTGGACATTCGGTAAAATCACCGCGATTTCTTCACCACCATAACGAGCAACTAAATCTCGTGAAAGAATCACGCTACGATTGAGGGCTTGGGCAACGGCATAAAGACAGCGATCACCCATTTGGTGACCATAATGATCATTGTAAAGTTTAAAACAATCAATATCCCCCAAAATCAGACTAATAGGCTCTTGATTTGCGAGACAAAGTTGCCACATTTTATCCAAATATTCATCGAAACGACGGCGATTCGGAATTTGCGTCAAATCATCAATAATTGCTAATTTACCCAGTTTTTTATTTGCCGTTCTTAATTCCTGATTAGCACATTCTAAGTTATGGCGTAGTTTCGCTGATTCCAACAGAGCCATTTCTAGATCAGTAATCGCTTGCTTTAATTCTTGATTTCGTTGATCTAAAGCTTTTTGCAGAGCACGAATATTGAGTTGATTGTTGACCCTAGCTAGAACTTCAGGCAAATCAAAAGGCTTGGTGATATAGTCTACTGCCCCAAGTGAAAAAGCTTTTAGCTTATCCATCATTTCATTGAATGCACTAATGAAAATGATGGGGATTTCTTTGGTTTTATTACCTGCTTTTAGTTGCCGACAAATCTCATAGCCATCCATTTTTGGCATTTGAATATCTAACAAAATTAAGTCCGGCAATTGTTGTTCTATTAATTGAAATGCCATGTCACTACTGGTTGCTTTTTTAATAACACAACCTTCCTGGCACAACATATCTGAGAGCAGGTTTAAATTATCAGGAATATCATCAACAATCAGAATTATTTTGGGGGGTTCCAACATGGGTTTCCTCAAAGGTTATAGAAATAACTGAAATCAATCTATTACGGTCTAACTTCGGCTTTTTCTATCTTTTTCGATGGCTTTTTTGATGTCTTCAAGTAGGTGTGATCTAAGGCTCCAATAAAGCCTCCTCTAAGGCATTTAATGCTTGTTGATTGGTGAGCATCCAAGGATGTAGGGCGATCGCCAATTTAACCTCCCGACCAATGGGTAAGCGAGTACTGTGGGCAGGCAAAATCATCAAATCATAGGGAGTCCACATCCAAGTAACCCGAATTTTTTCTAGGGCTGATTCCACATCGCCATTTAAATCGGTCAAAAATTCGCTCTGGGGACGCATTTGACGAATGCCAGGCAGGGGCAAACTGTAGGCAGAAAGTGTGCCATTATTGGGCGCAGATATACTGACATAACGTTCCACCCGTTCGTTCCCTCCTAGTCGCTGGAGATAATAGCGTGTCACTAAGCCCCCCATGCTAAAACCGACGAGATCAAACTTGGGTGCTGTGCCTAAATGTTCATCGGCATAGGCCTGTACCTGCTGGGCGAGTTCTGGTAAAGGTTTACGACCATCATTGGGAATCAAATTGAGGGAATGCACCGACCAGCCTTTGTTTTCTAAAAAACGGGTCATCGCTTTAAACACCGACTGGGTATCTAAAAAGCCATGGACAAGCAATACGGGATTAGTCTGTTTCATCGCTGTTCATTTGATGTTCGTTGACTGTTCATTGAAAAACGCGAGTTAAATTCACTACAATTTTAATGAACACCCCTTTGCAATGTCCTCTCACCTGCACCCATGTCTAAATTCAGTTTAGCGGAACTTTCTCAACAACTTGAGAGTGAAAACTCTAAGGATCGGATGATTGCCTTAGCTCACTTGCGGGATGTTGATGCGGTCGAGGCGATGCCTTTGATTAAAAAGGTCTTGAATGATGAGGTGTTGCAGATTCGTTCGATGGCGGTTTTTGCTTTGGGAATTAAGCAAACTGAGGAATCCTATGATCTGTTGATTGAGTTGCTCGAAACGGATACGGATTATGGGATTCGGGCGGATGCGGCGGGTGCTTTGGGTTATTTGGAGGATGAACGGGCGTTAAAACCTTTGCTGCGGGCGTTTTATGAGGATACGTCTTGGTTAGTTCGTTTTAGTGCAGCGGTTTCTCTCGGTAATCTGGGGAAACCGGAGGCGAAGGATGCGTTGGTTCATGCGCTGAATAGTGATGAGACGATTCTGCAACAGGCGGCGATCGCCGCGTTGGGGGAAATTGGGGCAGTGGAAACAGTGGATAAATTATTGACCTTTGCTTCCTCTGATAATTGGCTCATTAAGCAACGACTGGCGGAGGCTCTGGGCTGTCTCCCCTGTGAGAAGAGTATTGCGGCTCTCAAGTTTTTGGTGAAGGATGATCATCCCCAGGTGCAGGCGGCGGCGGTATTGAGTTTGCAAAAATTGGAACCCTCTACACCTTAAAGCTGTAACGGACGTTATTCGGATGGGCTTGGGGCGATCGCCTAGCCACCATTCCCGGATATCCCCACCTGCATTGTTCAAAAACTTACTGTCATAATGTAAAACAGCGTAAACATTAGAGCCAGTAGGCAAAGCTTTATGAGTCAAAATCCCCTGCTAATTGGTCAAGGATTGCCCCCCTTCACCGAGATCAAAGCCGAGCATGTAGAGCCTGCAATGACCCAGATTCTCGCGGAACTCGAAACCGCTGTCACTGAGCTTGAGGCAAATCTTGTACCGACTTGGGCAGAATTTATCGAACCCCTCACCCGCCTTGAAGAGAAATTAAGCTGGACTTGGGGGGCGATCGGGCATCTCCTCAGTGTCAAAAACAGCCCCGAATTGCGCGAAGCCTACGAAAAAATGCAGCCCGCCGTCGTTCAATTTATTAACCGCTGGAGCCAAAGCCGCCCCATCTACGAAGGCTACAAAGCAATCCGTGAAGGCGACCAATGGGCAAGCCTTGAACCTGCTCAACAACGCATCGTCGAAGCCGCTCTCCGGGAAGCAGAACTCGCCGGGGTCGGTTTAGAAGGGGAAGCAAAGGAAAAATTCAACGCCATCCAACTCGAACTCGCTGAACTCTCCACCAAATTTTCTAACAACGTTCTCGACGCAACTAAAGCCTTCAAGCTGAAACTCACCGACAAAGCCGATGTGGCAGGTTTACCGGAAAGCGCCCTAAGTCTCGCCGCCCAAACCGCCCGTGCTGAAGGGGAAGCAAGCGCCACACCAGAAGCGGGACCTTGGGTTATTACCCTCGATTACCCCAGTTACTTGCCCTTTTTGAAATATGCCGAAAATCGGGATTTACGGGAAAA
Organism: Limnothrix sp.; assembly: GCA_044355355.1. Taxonomy (GTDB): domain Bacteria; phylum Cyanobacteriota; class Cyanobacteriia; order Cyanobacteriales; family MRBY01; genus MRBY01. The sequence goes on from JBIKYI010000001.1 coordinate 14,191, forward strand.
AGTCTATAAAGCGGCTGTCTCCAAAGCCTCTGCTGGGGTCTTTGATAATCACGCCAACATTGACCGCATTCTGGAACTCCGTAAACAAAAAGCCCAGATCCTCGGTTTTGACAACTACGCTGAATTGAGTCTGGCGCGGAAGATGGCTCCGAATGTGGAAGCTGTGGAAAACTTGATGGAGGAATTGCGTCAAGTTAGTTTTGATGCCGCGAAACAAGAATTAGCGGAACTCACGGAATTTTCTGGACAAGCGGAACTCAAACATTGGGATATTTCCTATTGGTCAGAAAAGCAGCAGGAGGAAAAATTTGGTTTTAATGCGGAAGAATTGCGTCCCTATTTTTCGCTGCCCCGTGTGTTGGATGGTTTGTTTGGTTTAGCACAACGGTTGTTTTCTGTGACCATTACGGCGGCGGATGGGGAAGCTCCGGTGTGGCACGAGGATGTACGGTTCTTTAATATTGCCGATGAAATGGGGGCAAAAATTGCGAGTTTTTACCTCGATCCCTACAGTCGTCCAGCGGAAAAGCGTGGTGGGGCATGGATGAATGATTGTGTGGGTCGCGCCAAAATGACCGTCGAGGGCAAAACCTTCACTCGTTTACCTGTGGCTTATCTCATCTGCAATCAAACGCCACCTGTGGATGACAAGCCCAGTTTAATGACCTTTGGTGAAGTGGAAACGCTCTTCCATGAGTTTGGGCATGGTTTGCAACATATGTTGACCCATGTGGATTTCTCTGGTGCGTCAGGCATTAATAATGTCGAGTGGGATGCGGTGGAGTTGCCCAGTCAGTTTATGGAAAATTGGTGCTATCACCAAGAAACGCTGTTTGGGATGGCGAAACATTATGCAACGGGCGAAACGTTACCGGAGCATTATTATCAAAAACTCTTGGCGACGCGCACCTACATGAGTGGTTCGGCAACGTTGCGGCAACTACATTTCAGTTTGTTGGATATAGAACTGCACGCGAAATATGATCCGGCGAGTGGTGAAACGCCTGAAGATGTACGCAACCGTCTGGCGGAAACTACCACTGTGATGAAACCTTTACCGGAGGATTCTTTCCTCTGTGCGTTTGGGCATATTTTTGCAGGGGGCTATGCGGCTGGTTATTACAGTTATAAATGGGCTGAAGTGCTCAGTGCGGATGCGTTTGCGGCGTTCGAGGAGGCTGGCTTGGAAGATACGGTGGCGATCGCCTCTGTGGGTAAAAAATTCCGTGAGACTGTTTTAGGTTTAGGCGGCAGTTTACACCCGATGGAAGTCTTCAAAAAATTCCGTGGTCGGGAACCCCAAACTGAACCTTTACTCCGTCATAGCGGCTTACTGCAAACAGTATAAACAACTGATTTAAACTTGATAAGTGGGCTTTTGGAGAAATTCGGAAGCTCATTTGTCTTTTTACCCTTTATGATCAAATTAAAGAATTGTTGAGAATTCCATGGTACAACCGGCTAAATCTCCTGCAATAGAGCGAATAGGCAAGGAACAACCAGTTGCTTATTTTTTGAATTTAGAAGTTGAAAATATTTTATGTTTTAAAGAAAAGCAAGAATTAAAATTAGCAAACCATAATATTCCTTATCAGTGGACAGTGATTCTTGGTGATAATGGAGTTGGAAAAACAACATTACTTCGTTGTATTGCTGGAATTTCAATGGGGCGAGTTCGTATAGCTTCTGATGAGAATGGTGATTTAGTGAATGAACGACTCCCTATGTTTTGTTTTCCTTCATTTTTTCCTAGTATTGTAAATTGGTCAGAATTAAAATTTCTGTATGAAAAAAACAATTTAATCAAAGCTCATTTTCTATCAGGGAAAAAACTTGCGGAGATCAAAAAAGAAGTAGATTCGAATACAAATCCTATACAATCATATTTACAAGTAAATGGATTTAAGACTTTTGGATTGAAGTCTAATGCACAAGCTGATTTTACTGGATTAATTACTTATAGTTATGGCGCAACGCGAAAAGTTGGTGAAGCAACTCTTAGTGATGATCTTCAGCAAGAATCATGTGCAAGTTTATTTTCTGAAAAAGCATCATTAATTAATGCGGAAGAATGGCTACTTCAAGCTGATTATGCGAGTAAGTCTTCTCATGACATTCAAAAATTGAAAATTCTAAACAAGATAGAAACAATCAAAAATATTTTTGTTAAAACATTACCTGATATTGAAGATTTAAATTTTGTTCTAGATGAAGGACTAAATACTCGCCCGACAGTTAAATTCAAGACTCCTTATGGTTGGATTCCCTTTTCCGGTTTGGGCTTGGGTTATAAAACGATGATTGTCTGGATGCTGGATTTAATTATCCGGCTGTATGAACGGTATCCAGATAGCGAAGATCCTCTTTCTGAACCTGCAATTGTCCTAGTAGATGAAATTGACTTACATTTACATCCGAAATGGCAACGTCAGATCATAAGTTTTCTGACAGAGCGTTTTCCTAATACTCAGTTTATTGTCACAGCTCATAGCCCACTGGTTGTTCAGGCTTCACAGGATGCCAACATTGTTTTATTACGGAGAGAAGGCGACAGAGTAGTTATTGATAATAATCCAGAAATTATTGATAATTGGCGAGTCGATCAAATTCTCACAAGTTTGTTTGAATTACCCTCTGCTCGTCCTCCACAATTTGATGATTTACTCGAAAGACGCAAAGAAATTCTAGGCAAAGCAGAACTCACGGAAGAAGACAGAAAAGAACTGAAGCAAATTCGAGAACGGATCGGTCAAATGCCAACAGGTGAGAATCCTGATGATATTCATGCGATGGATATTATTCGTCGTGCAGCAAAACGATTAGAAGAACAAGAAAAATCTAAATGATTCGCATTCAAAAACCGAAGGATATTATCCCTAAAAAACTGTTAGAAGACGGTAAAGCTCAAACTACAAAAGATAAACGTTCTTTCAGTCGTAATCCAAGCAAAGAATACTCTAGCAAGAATAATTTTAGCTTTGACTCAAAAATTTATGGGGATGCCAGTGTTAAAAGCTTGCTACGACAAATTCAATTTGACAAATGCTGTTATTGTGAAAGTAAAGTCGATACATATAATGCAGATGTAGAACATTTTCGCCCCAAAGCTTATTCCCGGCAAAGTAAAAATAACAAACCCGAATATCCGGGATATTATTGGCTTGCCTATGATTGGACAAATTTATATTTATCCTGTGCTACTTGCAACCGTAGCTATAAGAAAAATTATTTTCCTTTACTTAATCCAGAAGAACGAGCAAGAAGTCATAAAGAAAATATTCATTTAGAAAAGCCTTTTTTGATTGATCCTTGCATAGAAAATCCAGAAGAATTTATTGCTTTTAGAGGCGATATCCCCTATGGAAAAGATTTACTCAATCGTGGTTATTTGACTATCCAATATTTAGGGCTTGATCGAGATGAGTTATGCGAAGCAAGATTAGAGAAACTCAAAATACTAAAACTACTGTACAGCACAATCGAGACCGCAAAACAATATCCAGATGATGAGTTACTTCAAAGAGATGCGGAAGAATCAAAACAACTTATCGACAAATATACTTCCGAGCAAGGAGAATTTTTAGCGGCTATACGTTGCGCAATGAGTACAAATTTTGAATTTGTTGATTAGGCGATCGCCCTAGTTTTACAAAACTGTAAGACTTAGAGGAAACTGAGTAAGATTTCTTCGGTTTGTTGGGCTGTTTTTGCCCAGCTAAATTGTCGTACTCTAGCTAATCCTAAGGCAGACAATTTTGACCTGAGTTGAGTGTCCTTGGCGATCGCCCCCATGGCATCAGCAATTTCAGCGGTATTGTAGGGATCAACCAAGATGGCAGCATCCCCTGCCACCTCCGGCATCGAAGCTAAATTAGAGGTAATCACGGGCGTACCACATCCCATCGCCTCCAAAATGGGTAAGCCAAAACCCTCCCATAATGAGGGAAACACCAGGGCGATCGCCCCACTAATTACGCCGGGTAAATCGTCATAGGGCACATAATCCAGAAACTTCACTCGGTCAGTTAAACCTAATTCTGTAATTTGTTGCCGTAGTAAAGGCGTATGGCGATTATCCGTTGAACCAAGCAAATACAATTGATGGTCATCGTTAATCTCCAACTGGGAAAAAGCTGTGATTACTCGCGCAAGATTTTTATGGGGATCACATCGACCAATATATAAAAAATAATTGGGATAATCATTAGGGCGATCGCCTGATTGAATTAGGGATTGTTGATTCTTTCGCGGATAAAAATGTTGACTATTATAACCTAATAAAATGGGCGTAATTTTATTAGCAGAAACACCACAAAAATGATGAATATCCCTAGCCGTTGCCTCGGAATTACAGATAACATGCTGGGCTTGCTGAACCACCTGGGGAATATAGTATTTATGGTAGGGAATGAGTGGCGATGTCCTGCGGGGAAACCTGAGGGGAATAAAATCATGGACAGTGACAATATGGCGACAATTTGACCATAATGGCGCTTCTGGGACGGGTGAAAATAATAGTTTTGCTTGTAATTTTTGATATATTTTGGGCAACTTAAACTGTGTCCAAAATAGGCGATTTAAATGTCTTTTAAAGGTACTGCCAGCTCCGGTTTGATGCTGGCGGTTAGATTGAATTACATAGCAATCGAGATTTTGTATTGGTGAGTGGGTGAGTGCAGTGAATTTCCCTTGGGAAAAATGGGGAATCATTTCTTGGGCATAATAATCAATGCCTGTTGGTTTTTCGGCAAGAAAAGATAAATTCACCAAGTATTGGGTCATAGACTGTAATCACGGAATTGATTCACAAAACTATCTCTTAAATCCCATGGTTTTCGCAATCATAACGCATCTCTAACCCATGGAATATGCTTGATAACAAGCCAATCATCGGGCAAACATTTGCACTCTTATGATGGCTCTCTACCCATCTAAGTCTCTATCCGAAAAAAATATAAACTTGAACTGCTGATTTAAGCTATTCAACTGAAATTCTTGCCTAACAATGTGACTCACAATTGCTAGGGCTTATGGTTGTTTTTTGATTGCTTTGAATATTGAATAGACTCTAGCTGGACATTTCTGTGGTCACCCTCGATGGTAATTCTAGACAATAACCAGCGCCATAGACGGTCTTGATAAACTGAGGATGACGGGGATCTGGTTCCAGTTTTGTCCGTAGGTGACGAATGTGGACTCGAATCGTTTCAATGTCGTCGGAGGGATCGTATCCCCACACTTCCTTAAGAATTTCGCTGGGGGAAATGGTTTGCCCATGGCGCTGTAGTAAACAATGGAGCAATTCAAATTCTAGGTGCGTGAGTTTAACGGTATCGTCAAACCAAATCACCTCAAAACGCTCCGGAATGAGGGTTAGGGGACCATAGTTGAGGATTTCTGTATGCTTGGCTGCCTGGGGAATGCGATCGCTACGACGGAGAAGCGCCCGTACCCGTACCAGCATTTCTTCCACCTCGAAGGGCTTCGTTAAATAATCGTCTGCCCCGGCATTAAAACCATCTACTTTGTCTTGGGTTTGTCCGAGGGCGGTCAACATCAACACGGGGATATCAGAAATCCGCTCATCCCGACGAATGCGCTGACATACGGTAAAGCCGTCAACTTTGGGCAGCATCAGGTCTAACATCACCAAGTCTGGTTGAAGTTGGACGGCAAGCGCCTGACCTTTTAACCCATCCTCAGCTCGGCTGACATCATATCCTGCCAACTCTAGGTTGATCGCCACTAATTCGGCGATCGCCGGGTCATCATCAATAATTAAAATTCGAGGCATCACAACCCACTCAAGCTACTGCAACTATCTTACAAAGTAAATGCAAAGAGCGTTACACCTTCTTTACAAAAACGTTAAGTTTCAACAACTTTTAACTCATTAAAACCATCGGAAAAACTTGATATTCAATGACTTTAGAGGTTTGCTTGCTTTTGTTAGAATAATCACGAAACAACAAGTAATGTGAATTTTTATTGCATAGCTCCGGGCAAGCTAACAAACATTAATTTTTTATTAATTTTTTTCTGGATTGCATATTGATTTTTGCCTAAGGAGAAAGGCGTGCTTTTTTTGCCCTATTTTTGTCGTACCAAGCTGCAATTTCTGGACACCAGGTAACAAAGTGTTCGTACATCAATTCACATAGTTTTTGGGCTTCTAGTTGGGCATCTTTTTTCCAACGGAGATCGAGTAAATGCATCAGCGATCGCACATTGCAGGACATCACAAAATGTTGTCTAGCATCAAAGGGGATCAGGCTGCGAGCATGTTCTTCGGCAAGACCTTCATCAATGCGCTGACGATAGCGGGCACAGGCTTGTAAGCACCATTCCTTATCTTCTTCGCGCTGTTGCTCGGAGTAGAAATATTTCTTGCCTTGGCGGTTATCGTAATGACCCACTGGACGGAGATAAAAAACCTCTTCTACATCCCGCTGACCTATCGCTACATCAATGATGCGCTGTCCGGTATAACGGAAGGAATTATGTACGACAAAGCCATTCGCGACGAAATTATGCCATTTGCCATCTACTTCTAGGTCATAGGTTTCTTGCAAGCCCAGATATTCAACGCGGCTGATCTTGACGGGATGTGCCTGTAACTTCCGACCTTGAGCTGTTGGTTTGGGATACCAATGCTTTGGCTCCAGGATCGGTTGATGGTTTTCCGCGAAGACAGATTCAAGATGATTGCTATGGATTTCCTCATGACAGCTTTTGCAAAGAGTGATCAGGTTGTCGAATTCATAGGCTAATGAATGATCGGCAAAGACAGGCACGAGGTGATGGGCATGAAGTTCTCCACCGCGTTCGCCACATTTTTGGCAGATGTAATTAAATCGCTCGTGAACTTGAGGTGCGATTTGTCTTGTCCATGCGCCAATCGATTCGCGTTCTGTTGATGTACCGCCTTTCCAAAAGTTTGAAGCTTCTCCCCGTAGGGTATAACGTTTTGCATTGTCTCGTCGGCGCTGACGGGATTCTTCTGATAGTTGGAGAGAATAGCCTGCCTGTCCTTGATTCCAGGGTTTCGCCTTCCCTGGCGATCGCTTATTCAGGGACAACCCATGTTTGTAAACCCATTTTTTGATGGACTCGATCGAACACCCTGCTAATTGAGCCATTTCGTCGGCTTGTAATCCTTGATCCAATTGTTGCTTTAACCAATCACTGTCACGATAAAAACCATTGCCGACAACTGTCTTCAGTCCTTTTTTCCGACCAGAAACCAGATTAAGTTGATGATGTTTTGCCCAGTAACGAATTACGCTAGCATCGACTTCACTTTGATTGGCGATCGCCTTAGCGGTTAATCCTTGATCCACCTGGTGAGATAACCAACTTTTTTGAGTGTAAAGTGCCTCCGTCCGCTCAATGCCCTGCATAACCACACCATTACACATCACTTCACAGGTTTTACTCATACCAATGACGCGATGATCGCCATCTGTTAATAGACCCACAGCATCCCCCATGGTTTGCCATCCCTGGGAAGTGTACAAACGATGATTCGCGGTACAATCCAACGTTTTGCCATCAGCTAGAGTCACTCGATAGACTGGTTGCACACCACTACTCATAACACTTTGAAGATGTCCGAGTTCAAAAATGCCCGTTGCTTCATTGAGCACCCGTAAGTTCATTTTTTTAAGACGGGTTTGACAATTTCTTCTATAGGTTCCCGGTGCTTCACCATTGCGTCCACGGAGATGACGAGTGCGCACAGCTTTTTCGCCATTACTCCATAGATCATATAGTTCGGCAATTTTGATTTTGCGTAAACTGCCAGATGCCTGAACAAAGGTAACTTCTGTATCGCCAGCAAGGCATTGCACATCAAAGCTCACGCCCACGCGATGGGTGCGGATCTGTTGCATCATCGAGTGGGGAAAATAGCCGACGTTAAAGACGATTTGGGGATGTTCGAGGGGGCCGTAATGTCCGCGTCCCCCGGCGAGTAAATGTTTGATGATCAGTTCCCCTGCTTTTTGTTCGTCGGGAAACTGGTCTCGCTGTTCCCAAACGAAGTCTTCGCAATAATCTTGGTGCATGGCGCTCCAGATTGTTTGTTGGGGGTTGGGGGTGGAACGAAGGACTTCTACGCGAAACTTATCCATGGGAAACAAAATTTGAGGGTTCGGAAAGTAATAAATAATAACGGACGGTGTGGGGCTGATTGGGCTTTGTCTGACAATGGGCGATCGCCCCCCGATTCACCATAAACAAGATCCAGGGAGATTGATCTACAGGTTCAAAAAAATATTTGCTTGTGTGATTAAAGCTTAAACCCTGGGTAAAGTAACTCTGCCTTCTTGGTTTTGATATTTGCCCCCGCGATCGCTGTAGGTGGTTTTGCAGGCTTCCCCCTCAAAGAAAAGCAATTGCACAACGCCTTCATTGGCATAAATCCGGCAATCGGTGCTGGAGGCGTTACTAAATTCGAGGGTGATCGCTCCGCGCCAAGAGGCTTCTAGGGGGGTTGTATTGGCGATTAACCCGACCCGCGCATAGGTGGACTTGCCGAGACAAATGGCGGTGACATTGGGGGGCATCTGGATTTTTTCGAGGGAAACCCCTAGACCATAGGAATTTGCCGGGATAATGAAGTAGTCACCGTATTCATCCCGCTGGAGGGCAACGGGTTCTAAATTTTCGGGGCTAAAGGCTTTCGGGTTAACAACTGTGCCGGGGATGTGGCGGAAGATTAAAAATTCCTCTGGGCTGAGGCGGATATCGTAGCCATAGCTGGAAAGTCCATAGCTGAGGGCAGGTACGGTTTGGTCGGGGGCAAGCTGAATTTGGCGAATAAGCGACGCTTCAAAGGGGTCAATCATCCCCTGTTGGGCTTGTTCTAGGATCCAAATATCGTTTTTAAGCATATTCCCCTCGGCACAAATCTTTTATCGTCCCATGAACCTGGGCGATCGCCAACCCTTCACTTCAGATATCAGATATCAGACATCAAGATAGACAAACAAATGGGGATTACTCACGGGCAGTCACAAAAGCCCTGTCCTGTTCTAAAATACCCTCTGTGGCAAATTGTCTTTTTATATCCAACCTTTAAACATTTACGACCCTAGGAGTGACCCCCATGAGTGCAGAAAGCATGATGTTCAATGGCTTTATTATCGCCATCACTGCGGTTCTTTTTGGTTTGGCTTGGGGATTTTTAATTCTCAAACTCCAAAATCAAGCGACAAAAGCGAAATAGATATAGGCGAAATTATTTTCCCTTGTGTAGATTGTTAGGATGGAGGTGATAGCGTTATTCTCTACTCCTCCTCCGGCGATCGCCATGTTTAAGAACCTTCCTTTTTTCAATAAAAAGCCAGCCCCTGCAAGCGTTCCAGACACCGAAGCTGTCTCCCAGGATCCCACCCCCCGGATTGAATTTTTTGTGGGCATCACTGAAGAATTTAGTAACGTCAGTCTCCAGAAAGATCCCCGCACAGGCATTAAGTCCGTCGAGATGACCTTTGAGCAACTCAATGCCCTCGAACGATTCCAGAGTTTTACCAGTGGTTTTAACGGCGTAGTGCGTCTCATCGATGAAGAAGGCGATATTGCCGTTAGCCCCTCCAGTTGTCGCATTATTTTTGGTGGTGACGAAGGCGATGATTTACGCGGCGTGATCTGTCGTTTCGAGATCGAACGGGAAGACCATTGGGCACGTTTTATGCGTTTTATGCATCGTTACGCCGATGAGCATGGTTTTGCCTATGGTGAAAAGTGAAAATGGAAACCCCGGCAAGACTTAGAACAATCTTTGAACATTCTCTCTAAAACAACGCCCTGAGTGATGCTTTATGCTAATGGCGAAAAACTCGGTGATCGCCCCAAAATTGCGACAATATAGACTTTTATTGCATAACCCAGAAGCAATCTCTCACCACAAAAAACTTCCTGTAAGA
>JBIKYI010000097.1:0-7798 GCA_044355355.1 Limnothrix sp.
TTGCACTCCATAAAGCCAGAGTACTTGCCAAACTCAAAAAGATGACAATCAACCACACAATAATTTGACCATAAATGTCACCGAAAGTGAGCGTGCAGAGCATCCGATATTTAGTCAGTTCATTATCCATAAATTTTCCCTTAAGATTTCTGCTGAAAACTATGATTTAAAGCAAAGCATGATGATCCGGTTGTAGACGATATCCAGGGAAAAGAAAGGCAATACGCAATATCAATTAACAAAAGAATAAACTTTTTCAAATCATCTCTAAACCATGAATTTTTCTGGGAAAAAAGCGGCTTTTTCTCTGTAGATTCGATATCCTGAAGGCAATTAAACATCCCACATGCTGTGGATACGAACTATGGTTGCACAAGCATCTCTCGTGGAAAATCGAGACTACACCCTCATTATTGATAAAAGTGGCAGCATGTACACCAGCGATTTGCCCGAAGCAAATAAGACCCGCTGGGAAGCCGCCCAAGAATCAACCATTGCCCTGGCGGAGGCTTGTCAGAAGATTGATCCGGATGGGATTACGGTCTACTTGTTTTCTGGGCGTTTCCGGCGCTATGACAATGTAACGGCGGATAAGGTGGTGCAGGTGTATGCGGAGAATGATCCGATGGGGCGGACTGATCTGGCAGCCGTTTTACAGGACGCTCTGGATAATTATTTTGAGCGAAAGTCGGCTGGGGAAGCGAAACCGAATGGGGAAACTTTTCTGGTGATTACGGATGGTGAACCGGATGACGGCAAGGCTGTAATGCGGGTGATCATCGATGCGACAAACAAGATCGACCGTGATGAGGAGATTGGTATTTCTTTGATTCAGGTCGGCAAGGATCGTAAGGCGACGGAATATCTTAAGGCTCTGGATGACCAGTTGGAGAAGGCTGGGGCAAAGTATGACATCGTGGATACGGTGACGATTGATCAGATGAATGAGATGTCTTTGACGGAGGTGCTTTTGAATGCGCTGATCGATTAGGGGTTGTGATTGGGTTTTGTATTTGGTTTTGGTTAATGTTTGGATCGGGTTAGGCGATCGCCCCGGAGGGCTTTGGTATGATGACCTACGCAATAACCAATCCATTCACCTTCATTCACATCACAGGTATAACACCATGGGAGAAGCAAAACGTCGTAAAAAAAGTCTGGGCGAGAACTATGGCAAGGAGGAGCGCCTTTATCCTTGGCTACCGTTAACGAAAACCCAAGCCGAAGATGCCTACAATCTCACCACGAAGGGCGCTTGGCTGGGTATTGGTGTCATGGTCGTCGTCTGGTTGACCGTCCGTCTTATTGGGCCAGCCCTTGGTCTATGGCAAGTGGATTAGTCATAGTTTAGTGATGATTGCCTTAATGCTTGATTCTCTCTCAGATCGGTTCTAGATCCCACTGGGATAATATCGACCAACATGACAACCAACGTTACAAAATACAGAGAACCAATACACATTTTTGTCCTAGGCGTTACAACAGTGAAAGAGTCTTGATAATGTCATGTTCTATTAACTATTCTTTTGCAGGATTAATCAACTGGTATCAGAATAGCAATGTAACGGTTTGGACTGGGATTAAGTGGATAGTCTGTTGGGAGTCTGGTGGGTGCGATCGCCATGGTTAATTACCCGCTTTATCACCCACAGTAATAACAGGTTGAAGTAAATAGTTCATTGAAGAATTTCATGGAATATTTTATTGATTTCCCGTTTATTTATTGCCCAATAACTATTGCTCAATAATGTTTATCGACAACGAAATTAATTGATGAATTAACTTATGAATTCATTGATTAAATCGTTGATATTAAATCGTTGAGTGTTTGATCAGCCTCAGCACCGTTAGTTACGTTAGGAGTTATAAATCTCGTGCAAACACAACCTTCTGTCTCTTCTACCAACAATTCTGCTACGGTCGGCAGTATGCAGGTCAGCGGCGATCGCACTGGCATGGACAAAGAAAGTCTCCGCCGTGCCTTTTTTGAACATCTTTTCTATTCCGCAGGCACCGATCAAAAGACTGCCCGCCTCAGGGATCATTACATCGCCCTGGCTAATGTGGTTCGCGATCGCCTACTACAGCGTTGGAAGCAAACAGAAGAAACCTACATCAAAGAAAAAGCCAAGACCGTTTGTTACCTTTCCGCCGAATTCCTCATGGGGCGCTACCTCGGTAACAACATGATTAGCCTCGGCATCTACGAAACCGTTGCCGAAATGTTGGCAGAAAACGGCATTAACCTCGAAGACGTTCTAGAAGAAGAAGTCGATCCCGGCTTGGGTAACGGTGGTTTAGGTCGCCTTGCCGCCTGTTTCCTCGATTCCCTCGCCTGCCTAGAATTGCCTGCCATTGGCTATGGTATCCGCTACGAATTCGGCATTTTCCACCAATACATCCGCAACGGTTGGCAGGTGGAAGTACCCGACAAATGGCTCCGAAACGGCAACCCCTGGGAAATAAGTCGCCAAAACGAATCCCTCGAAATCCCCTTCGGTGGTCACACAGAAATTTACCACAGCGAAAAAGGTCACCTCTGCACCGTGTGGGTTCCCTCCCGCCGCGTCAAAGCCGTTCCCTATGACACGCCCGTTCCCGGTTATAACAACAACACCGTTAACGTGTTGCGTCTCTGGAGTGCCATGGCATCCGAGGACGAGGGTTTTGACTTTGAAGCCTTTAACGCCGGGGATTACGATGGCGCAGTTGCCAGCCAAATTTCCTCGGAAAATATTTCGAAGGTGCTCTATCCCAACGACAATACCCCCCAGGGTCGTCAACTGAGATTAGAACAGCAATTTTTCTTCGTATCCGCTTCCTTGCAGGACATGATTCGCGCCCACCTGAGCAAAGAAGCTTCCCTGGATAATTTCTTTGATTTCTATACGGTGCAGTTAAATGACACCCACCCGGCGATCGCCGTTGCCGAACTCATGCGTCTATTCATTGACGAACATGACATTCCCTGGGATCGCGCTTGGTTTATCACCCAGAAGACCCTCGCCTACACTAACCATACCCTCATGCCAGAAGCCCTAGAGCGTTGGCCCGTGGAGATGTTCGAGAACCTTCTGCCCCGCCACCTAGAAATCATTTACGAAATCAACTTCCGCTTTATCGAGAACCTCAAAACCTGGTATGCCGGGAACGACAACCTTGATGAACTAATCGGCGAACTCTCCATCATCGAAGAATACCCCCACAAATCCATTCGCATGGCAAACCTCGCCTGCGTCGGTAGCCATGCCATTAACGGTGTTGCTGCCCTCCATACCGAGTTACTCCAGTCCGACACCCTCAAGGGCTTTGCGAAACTTTGGCCAGAAAAATTCTTCAACAAAACCAATGGCGTAACCCCCCGTCGCTGGATTCGCCAGAGTAATCCCCAGTTAACTGCCCTCATCAGCAGCAAAATTGGTGATAGTTGGCTCAAAAACCTCGATGAAGTGCAAAAAATCGAGCAGTTCATTGAAGATCCCGAATTCCGCAACGAATGGCGGGCGATTAAACAAGCCAACAAACGCAAATTAGCTTCCTACATCCAACATCACAATGGCGTAGAAGTGAATCCTGAGTCGATTTTTGATATCCAAGTCAAACGGATTCATGAATACAAACGCCAACTGCTAGATGTGTTGTACATCATCACCTTGTATAACCGGATTAAGGAAAATCCTTCGATCAAGATGGTTCCCCGTACCATGATTTTTGGTGGTAAGGCGGCTCCTGGTTACTTTATGGCGAAACTAATCATTAAACTCGTCAATGCAGTGGCTGAAGTGGTGAACAATGATCCCAATAGCCATAACCGTCTCAAGGTGGTTTTCCTCGAAAACTTTAATGTGTCCCTGGGTCAAAAGATTTATCCTGCGGCGGATTTGTCGGAACAAATTTCCACTGCGGGTAAGGAAGCTTCTGGTACTGGCAACATGAAGTTTGCGATGAATGGCGCGTTGACCATTGGTACGCTAGACGGGGCGAACATCGAAATCCGTGAAGAGGTCGGGGCTGAGAATTTCTTCCTCTTTGGTTTAACTGCTGAGGAGGTGTATCGCATTAAAGCCCATGGCTATAATCCCATGTACTATTACGAGAATAATGCTGAGTTAAAGGGTGTTATTGATCGGATTGCGCGGGGTGATTTCTCCCATGGTGATACGGAGATGTTTAAGCCGATTGTGGATTCTCTGTTGTATGACGATCAGTATGTGTTGCTGGCTGATTATGCGGCTTATATTCAATGTCAACAGAAGGTGTCTGAAGCCTATGAGGATAAGGATCACTGGACAAGAATGTCGATTCTGAATGCGGCGCGGGTTGGTAAGTTTTCTTCTGACCGCACGATTGATGAGTATGCTAAGCAGATCTGGGATGTTTCTCCTGTGTCGATCTCTTTGTCGTAGTCTGTAACTATCTGTACTCTAATTCTGTAGTTTAATAGCAGCAATCAATAGGTGAACTCATTAAACAGAGTCCACCTATTTTTTTGTATTGGTGATGTTGTTCTGTTTGGGATGATCTGGCGATCGCCAGACTGTCTAGTCTTATGCCAAACCAATCAAATTAGAGTCACAAAAAAATCCCCCCATGATTGGAGAGATTTTCTGCAAGAGTTTAGGGTCAAGCTTTAATTAATTGCTCTAAATTAAGCAAACCATTCGAGCTTCGCTTCTTCCTTCGTATTAGTATTACGAGAAGGCGTTGCCCGGTCGAAGGTCATGTGAACAGAACGAGTTTGCTCACCATCCGCCGCAACCGCAACAATCGGATAATCGATATTGCCATCTTGGAAAGACATCTGGAAGCGGAATGTACCATCGGGACTGAGCTTAATGGGACGACCACCGATGGTCACTGTGGCATCAGGCTCAGTTGCACCGTAAACAATCAGTTCAGCATCCGCCACTAACCAGAACTTGCGGGAACGCTCCGGCGGCATCGATGCGCCAATACCAGACATGTTCAAGCCAGAAACGTTTAAGCCGGACATGTTGGGGGCAGCCCATAAACCAGCACCAGAGGGGAACACATAGGAACTGATGACTTCCTGGGGCGGTACAGAAGCGGCGACATGCTGCATGGAACCGAAGAGGGAACCCGCAATGCGCTCGGCTTCGAGGGAACGGAGATCGCCGAAGATGGAGTCGTAAATATCGGAAGATTTGGATGCTTCGGAGGCAGCGGCAGCGGCTTCTGCTTGCTTCTTCGCAGGGGGAACCAACTTGTAAATGGTCTTATTCTTGAGGTCTTCATCCCAATTAACGGTGACGAAGATATCTTCGATCCAGTCACTGGGGTAAACGGGGGGAACGCGAATAACGGCGGATTTAGCGAGGCTTAACCAGCGACCATCGCCACAACGGTAACCGATGTCTAATACATAGTCGCGATCGCTAACGGGGACGGGGAAATACCATTCACGCGCCATTTCATCACAGAGATATTCTTGGACGTTATGGGGAGCCTGGTGGTTGAGGTCAATATCGGTAACATCATAAAGACGTAGGGCAATTTGCTGACCGCCTTGGTTACGGAGATATTGCTTATGATCGTTGGGGATATCCCAGTATGCATATGCCCATTGGGGATCGCGGGGCAGTAGGACAATGCGGCTTTGACCATAGCCACCAGGGAGGTCACCGAGTTCTGCATCGACAGTGGCAAGGTCTGTTTCGATGGGATTGTCCTGACCGATTTCAAATTTAGCTGCTTCCACTTGAGTTTCCTCCTCTTGGCTGTTAATTGGGCTAACTGTTTCTTCGTTGGTACTGTTTTTGGTGGATCCTGGGTTGGTGTAGGATGCCAGCCTTCTAACTTCGGCAAGGAGTTGATCCTTTCTCATGCGACTGTAGCGACTAATGCCAAGCTGACTCGCCACCTTTCGCAGTTGCCTGAGGGTCATGTCTTCGAAGTTATCGTCAAATCCATTGCTTAATGCGATGGTCATTAGTTTTCTCCTCCTTTGCGATTGGTTTCGACTTTGATGCATGGCGATCGCCTGCTCTCAATGTTGTAACAGAGATCTTGGGATCACGTTTTTTGCAATGTCAGGATTTCTTGATTATTGACGAGTTTACGTTGTTTGAGGAGCCATAAATGTCAGGGCATTTTGACATTTATGCTTTTGCTGAGTGTTTATGCTTAAAGAAATGTGACGACTTAGGAGCTTTACTTTTGTTGTTTATCTCTCTGGTGATAGGCAAGGGATTTGGAAATCCGGTAAGATGACAGCGCTGATTTGTAGTAATCAAGTATCATGATTCGCCTTGAAACTGTCTCTCCCCACCAACAACTTGTGCTGACTCCCCCGAAATCGGGTCTGAGTTTGCAGGGTAAGATTCGTATCCCTGGGGATAAATCCATTTCCCATCGGGCTTTAATGCTGGGGGCGATCGCCGAGGGGGAGACGGTGATTGAGGGGCTGCTGTTGGGAGAAGATCCCCGGAGTACGGCGGCTTGTTTTGCGGCGATGGGGGCAGTGATCTCGCCGTTAAATACCTCGGAAGTGAAGGTTCAAGGTATTGGTTTAGGGAATTTGCAGGAGCCAGATCATGTCCTCGATGCGGGGAATTCCGGGACAACCATGCGTCTGATGATGGGTTTGCTGGCTTCTTCGCCCAATCGATTTTTTGCGGTGACGGGGGATGGTTCCCTGCGATCGCGCCCGATGTCCCGGGTGGTCAATCCCCTGAAGGAAATGGGGGCACAGATTTGGGGCAAAAAAGGCAATACTTTGGCTCCGTTGGCGATTCAAGGGGCGCAATTAAAGGGCATTCATTACCATTCGCCGATCGCCTCGGCTCAGGTGAAATCTTGTATTTTGTTGGCGGGTTTGTTGGCGGAGGGCAAAACCACAGTGACGGAACCGGCTTTATCGCGGGATCACAGTGAGCGGATGTTACGGGCGTTTGGGGCGAATTTAGAGATTGATCCTGACACCCACAGCGTGACCATCGAGCCTTATCCGGTGTTACGGGGTCAAAAGGTGGTGGTGCCGGGGGATATTAGTTCGGCGGCGTTCTGGATGGTGGCAGCGGCGATTGTGCCGGATTCGGACTTGACGATCGAAAATGTGGGGATTAATCCAACGCGCA
This sequence comes from Limnothrix sp., assembly GCA_044355355.1. GTDB lineage: Bacteria > Cyanobacteriota > Cyanobacteriia > Cyanobacteriales > MRBY01 > MRBY01. Next base: position 7,098 of record JBIKYI010000097.1, read on the forward strand.
CGGGGATTATTGAGGCGTTGCAAATGATGGGGGCGGATATGACCCTCGAAAATGCACGGGAAGTGGCAGGGGAACCGGTGGCGGATCTGCGGGTGCAATATTCGCAACTGCAAGGCTGCACGATCGGGGGGGATGTGATTCCCCGTTTGATTGATGAGATTCCGATTATTGCGGTGGCGGCTTGTTTTGCGTCAGGGACGACGATTATTAAAGATGCGGAAGAATTGCGGGTGAAAGAGAGCGATCGCCTGGCGGTGATGGCAGCAGAATTAACCAAGATGGGCGCGAATATTATTGAGCATCCTGATGGTCTAGAGATTGTCGGCGGTGCAACTTTAAACGGTGCAGAAATGGATAGTTATACGGATCATCGCATTGCCATGAGTTTGGCGATCGCCGCCCTCAATGCTAACAGTGAAACCCGCATTCACCGCGCCGAAGCTGCCTCCATTTCCTATCCCACCTTTGTCGAAACTTTAACGAATATCTGTCAAATAAATTAGCCAGTCATACAGATATTGATGCTTAACAAATATCCGTCACAATATCGATCAAAATATTCATTTTGTTTAAACTTTTATTTAAACTGAATTTTTATCTTACAAAAGGCTAGTCAAGGGTGATGCAGCGCCAAAATATCTTGCAATTTAGTCATCAATTCCTTGAACAACAGCGTCTTAATAGGGGAGAAACATCGACAG
>JBIKYI010000098.1:0-7752 GCA_044355355.1 Limnothrix sp.
TCTTCTTTTACTTCAATGTTCCAGAGATTTCAGGAAAAGCAGGGTAAAGATATATAAGTGATGTCTAGGATAATGGCGTTCTCGTTTAGGAGATGATTTGCATGGTTTCTTCTGTGAACTGTCGATCGCCATTTAACCGCCAACTGCGAGAATCTACGACCTGGGTTGCCTGCACAGACATGATGAGATAGGAATAACATTCCCAGGCGATCGCCCGGTCGTATTCGGAGGGAATAGCGAGGTGATTCGGATGGGAATGGTAAATGCCAACAATGTTAAGTTGTTGGGCACGGGCTGTTTTTTGAATCTGGAGTAGCTCTAGGGGGGCGATCGCAAATCGGTTTAGGCGTGAGGCGGCCGGCAACTGTTCTGAAGACAGTTCCAGGGAAGCCTCCGGGGCGATCGCCAGATCCGCTGTCCAACTATTTTGGGTTGGGCAAATTTGAGCAACCGTTCCATTTTGCCCTAACAAAACACCACAACACTCCTCAGGAAAACAGACCATTCCATGCTGTTGTAGCTGATCTAATTGACCGGATGTGATTATGAGCACAGAATTTAAGGACGGAAAATAGAATCTGAATTCGCCATAGATAGCGCCATATAGAGCATATTTTGTCGCTCCGTTTGGGGGAAACTCAGGGTGTAAATCATATTATCCTGAGTCCACATAACCGACGTAAATGGCGTTGCAGACTGGGTTTGGTTATCCACCACATAGCCAAATACATCACCTTTGAGGGTAATGCGTAAACCTGTTTTCTGGTGGCGAGCGAGTTCAGCTTGGGCAGTGGAACTACTTTTTTGTTCCGTCACAAAACTCCCGAGTAGACAGGGGGTATTACCATCTTTACAAGAATGTAAACTCACGGTCATGCGACTGGGATTTTGATTCACAAATACTCGGACAGTCAAGTTTTCCAACTCTCCCTGTTGACTAGAACTCAGGAGGATTTTATCCGGCAAACGTAAAGATAATCCCGGAGGCATCTGCTCTTGGATAGTGGCTTTATAGGGTTCAAAGACAGACTCCGCTCGTACAGATTCTAATGGCAGGACTGTGGCGATCGCCAACAAACAGACAATAGAAAATTTCTGAAAGATTCTAGACAAATTCATACGACACAATCTATAGATGCGGGAAGGTGAAATAATAGTACCCAACTTTTTTCACAAAATTAGGTACTTGTTTTAATCTTCAAATAACCTTTAAATAAATGTTGAAAATATAAATATTCTAATATTTATTCCTCATATTTACCTAAAAATTAAACGAGCAGTTTCACTAAAAACCCATCGCTTTAGCAACAGCATCAATATTAGCAGTAATACCCGTCTGTCCTTTGCTTAAACTATGGGCGATCGCCGCATCTGGATCCTTGAGACCATTACCCGTCAGGACACAAACCACCTTTGCACCTGCCGGAACCTGATCCTTCACCTTCAGCAAACCAGTCACCGAAGCCGCACTCGCTGGCTCACAGAAAATCCCCTCATTCGCCCCTAATTTCCGGTAGGCTTCCACGATTTCCGCATCAGTGACCGCATTAAATTCCCCTTGACTCGCAGCCTTAACACCCTGAGCCTTGTCCCAATTCACCGGATTACCGATGCGAATGGCAGTCGCCAAAGTTTCAGGATTTTGGATGGGCTGACCATGGATAAAGGGCGCAGAACCCGCCGCCTGAAAACCCATCATCCGAGGTAATTTTGTACATTTATTTAGCTCGTGATACTCACAAAAACCCATCCAATAGGCAGTGATATTACCCGCATTACCCACAGGAATACAGAGCCAATCGGGAGCATCCCCTAGATTATCAACCACTTCAAAAGCAGCCGTTTTTTGACCCTGTAGACGGAAAGGATTAACCGAATTCACCAGGGTTACCGGATAACTTTCTGACATTTCCCGGACAATACTCAGGGCATTATCAAAGTTGCCTTGAATGGCAATCACTTCCGCACCATACAACAACGCTTGGGCAAGCTTACCCAGAGCCACATAACCATCGGGAATTAACACAAAAGCTCGCAAACCAGCACGACGGGCATAGGCAGCAGCAGCGGCGGAGGTATTCCCCGTACTCGCACAGATCACGGCTTTGGCTCCGGCTTCCTTGGCTTTGGTGATCGCCATGGTCATGCCGCGATCCTTAAAACTGCCTGTCGGGTTCAAGCCATCATATTTGGCATACACTTCTACGCCGCGACCGATTTCGGCGGCAATGCTGGGGATCGGAATTAGTGGAGTATTTCCCTCCAGCAGGGTCACCACGGGGGTTGTCTCGGTAACGGGTAAATATTGGCGATAGGCTTCGATCAGACCCGGCCATTGCGCGGCAGGCTGGGTTGGATAGATGGCATTTCTCGAATCGGTCGTTGGAGTGCTCAGAACCACAATTATTTTCTTAAAAGTATTCTTAAAAGTGTAGTCAATTAAACGGAATCTCCCTAAAGATTAGCAGTAAGGAGTTCGTTGTCGCTAGTATACTGGCGATCGCCCATTATTTATGCGTCATTTTATTGGTTATTGTCTAGAGATTTTTTCTCTGGGCAAGGGAATTCTGAGAGCCGCAGTTGTGCAGGGATTGACATCCAACTTAAATACGTAATGCTGCTTGTACGAACACATCAAATTCCTCTTCGAAAATCAGCTTTTTATAATCCAAACTCCAGAGTTCTAATTCACAGGGATCATCGCTGTGGGTCGGCGTGAGATGCAGGGCAAGCGTCTTTGTTGGCGCATCATAAACACAATCAACTTGGGCGATCGCCCCAATCTGTCGTCGATCCAGACCAACGGCCAGACGCATGATGGCGCTTAATTCACTCACCATTTGCCGTTGTGACTTGTTTAATAGATTTTGATAATTTTCATGCTTCTTTTTGGGCTTACTTTTGCGGTGATAGCGGGCAAGATTCGCCACAATTTCCACCTGAGTTTCATTGAACCCTAACAATTCGGCATTGCGAATTAAATAATAGGAATGTTTGTGGTGGGAGCCATGTCTAATGTAAAGACCGCAATTATGCAAAATAGCGGCAGCCCAGAGCATTTCCCGCTCCTCATCGCCCCACTGGTGCAACACGCCCTGGAGTTGGTCAAAGATGGCGAGGGATAATTGGGCTGTGCGTTGACCCGCAGCGATATCCACACGATATTTTTTGGCGATCGCCATCACACTGCGCTCACGGATCGAACTCTGATATTGCAAACGACTCTCGATCAGACCATGGGTTAACATCCAATCGACAATCACCCCTTCCCGCAAAGCCCGTTCACACAACATGATCCGCTCCATTTGCAGCAAATCCATCGCCTCTCGCAAAATCATTGCCCCTGCCAAAATAATCTCTGCCCGCTTCTCCGACATCCCCGGTAAATTTGCCCGTTCACGACAGTTCAGCTCCCGCATCTGCTGAATCATGGCATCCAGACGTTTTGCCGAAAAAGTATAGCGATGTAAAGGATTGGGGATCGTACCCAACTTATTCATCGCATGCATCATTGCCAGGGTTTCAATCGTGCCGGAAGTGCCGATCATTTCCACCACCTCACCCGGCTGTAAATGCTCCCGCAATTCCTCAATCGGACGTTCCAACATACCCCGAATATAGGCTCGCAATGCCTGAAAATCCCGTTTACTAATCGGATCAGAATTCACAAAGTCTTGGGTTAAACGGACTGCCCCAACCTTCGTACTACTCAAAAAACGTGGCTCGTGGGTTTCCACCAAACTAATCTCCGTCGAGCCGCCGCCAATATCGATCAAAATGCGGGGTTGCTGATTAAAATCAATCGCCGACAATACCCCTAAATAAATCCGCCGTGCTTCTTCCTGACCAGAAATAAGGTCAACATTTAGGTTTAATTCGGCTTCGATGCGTTGTAAAAAATCTCTACCATTCGGTGCTTCCCGCATGGCACTCGTCGCCACGGTGACTAAGGCATCCACCTTAAAACTTTTTGCTAATTCCTGGCAGCGTCTTAGGGCTTTGAGCGATCGCTCCATGGCTTCTTCGGTTAAACACCCTGTTTGGCGATCGCGATGACCCAGACGAACTGTATCCTTCTCACGGGCAATAATCGTAAATGCAGGTAAACTCGGTTGAATCTTGACGATCACCATATGAATGGAGTTCGTGCCGATATCAATCGCTGCCAATGTACAATCTTCCATCCCACGGACATTCGCAAATTGTGCCGAGTCCGTCTTGAGTTGATAAATGGAAGGTGCCATAGGTTGTCCATACATTGTTTTGCTACTCTCTATTATTAGGGATATTTCCCTTTTTAATGTCTTTTGGGTGATCTCCCCGCTAAGTTTTATGGCATCCGAACCAACATGGCAAACAATCCTACGTCTCCTGCGTTGGGATAAACCCGCTGGTCGTCTGATTTTAATTGTCCCAGCGTTGTGGGCAGTTTTTCTTGCGGCAGAAGCCAAACCAGATCCCTGGCTGGTACTTGTCATCGTGCTGGGTGCAATCACCACCAGTGCGGCGGGTTGCGTCGTTAATGATCTCTGGGATCGCGATATTGATCCCCTGGTAGAACGCACGAAAGTCCGCCCCTTGGCTGCGCGGGCATTAACTGTCAAGGTTGGCATTGTCACCGCTTTAATCTCGCTGTTCTGTGCGGCGGGTTTGGCGTTTTACTTTAATCCCTGGACGAATCCCCTCAGTTTTTGGCTTTGTGTCGGTGCAGTGCCAGTGATTGTTTGTTATCCCCTCGCTAAGCGTTTTTTCCCTGTACCGCAATTGGTCTTGGCGATCGCCTGGGGATTTGCCGTCCTCATCAGTTGGAGCGCCGTCACCAAGGATCTAAGCCTCCCCACCTGGCTACTCTGGGGAGCTACCGTACTCTGGACATTAGGTTTTGATACCATCTACGCCCTTGCAGATCGCGAAGATGACCTCAAAATCGGCATCAATTCCAGCGCTATTTTTTTTGGTAAATTTGCACCCGAAGCCATTGGTCTATTTTTCGTCGGTACTGCCGCCTGTCTTGCTGTGCTCGGTCGCCTGCTCAACCTCTACCTCTTGCCCTACGGCATCACCTGGGCGATCGCCGTCGGACTATGGTTTAGACAATATTGGCAACTCCGTAAACACAACCTACCCCGTAGCCAATACAGTGCCATGTTTGCGCAGAACGTCACCATCGGCTTTATCCTCCTCCTGGGCATGATCAGCGGCTCACTCCTCACAGTTCCTTAAGACGAGCAAGCATTACCGTCTTGCCATACAATTTTGCCTGCTGCCCATAAAACTCGATCCGCAGAGATTTCCCCTGCTTAGAAAGTCCCCGGAACGTGACCAATAAATGCGGTTGATGTCCCTCAAAACACTGGGCAACTTTTTTCGCAAACACCTCTTGATGGGTCTGCGCCACCAGATCAAAAAAGGAATTTAAACCTTCAACCTCATCCATCTCATAGCCAAAAATTTCCGCGAGACGATAATCAAAATGCACTAGCTTGCCATCATCCGCCAGAACCACCTGACTAATCGACTTAAACTCCAACTGATAATTCGGACTCAGCTTCGTTGCACTCTGCTCCTCTGATAACTGCACCTGAATCCTTAACAAATCCAGCACCAACCCCAACCGCAGAGAACAAAGCTCCATCAGTTTGACCTTTTCATCATCAAAAAAATTGAGTTGCGAATGCATCAAAGTGGCGATCGCCAACAAATGAGAACCCCGAATAATCGGCACACACAAAACCGATTTTGCCACATAGGGCTGAAAAGGCAGATTCAACCAACGCTCATCCTTCGCCGTATCCCCAATCACCCCAATCTTCTTCTCCCGATAAACCCAACCCGCCAAACCATTCTCCAGCACCTGACCCACCACCGTTTCCTTCTGCTCCCGAATCGCCACCCCCCGCGCCAAAATACTCTCCGTCACATAACCCTGATCATCCAACCAAAACAAACTACTCTCCTCAGCCAAAGTCGCCCCAGCAACACCCTCCAAAGTTTGACGTAACATCGAACGCAACAACAAACTACCAGAAGCACGAGTGACCATCGACAAAAAAGTCGTCATCAGCCCATCCTGCAACTCACAAACCTGCTGCAATCGATCCAGCAAGCCAGTGCCAGCAATCTCATCAGAATTTAAGCCCATCAGAAACTAACAGTTCAAATTAAGTTATATCTAAGTTATATCTCGATTATACGTGCCTTTAAAAATTCAGTTGCCGCCACCACATCCACCGGAGGCGCAAACAAATAGCCCTGCACATATTCACATTGTAGAAATTGTAACTTTTCCAACTGCTCCTTAGTTTCGACCCCCTCAGCAATCACATTCAAACCCAAAGCATGGGAAAGCGTAATAATCGCTTGAACAATAGCAAAGTTCTTATGCTTGACATCATTCTGTATTTTCTGAATAAAAGATCGATCAATCTTTAATGTATCAATCGGTAACCGCTGCAAATAACTCAAAGAAGAATAACCCGTACCAAAATCATCTAAACTAATTTCAAACCCAAAATCCCGTAAATTATTAAGAATATGAATAGCTTGATAATCCTGCTCTAATAAAATACTTTCTGTAATTTCTAACTTGATTTTTTGAGGATCAACATTACTCCGAGAAATACGTCGCTTAATCATCGACAACAAATCCGGAGACATTAACTGCTTACCAGATAAATTAATACTCAATTTCAAATTGCTAATATCGAATTTTGATTGCTGCCATTCCATCAACTGAAGACAAGCCATGTCAAAAATCATCTCACCCAATTCAACAATCAAACCCGTTTCTTCAGCGACAGGAATAAGTAAATGGGGACCAATTAAACCTTGCTTTGGATGTTGCCAACGCACCAATGCTTCAAAACCCCTTAAGGTAAAAGTTTCAGAAGTATTAATATCAATAATTGGTTGATAAAATAGACGGAATTCATTTCTTGAAATACCTAAACGAACTTCTGTCTCCAGGTTCAAACGACCCATTGCCGCTGCTCGCAATGACCGATCAAAAACCTCATATCGTGCCCTACCTCGATCCTTCGCCTTATACATCGTTGCGTCAGCATCACGGATCACATCTTCAGCTTTTTCATAAGCATTATTACTTAATGTAATACCAATACTGGCACTTACAAATACCCGATTACCCTCAATCTCAAAATAATCTCTTAAAACCTTTTGTAGTCGATCAGCGACCTCCGTCGCCACATCATAATCAGCAATATCATCCAATAAAATCGTAAATTCATCACCACCAAATCGAGCAATTGTATCGGTTTTTTTTAATTCCTTGCGTAATCTTTGGGCAACTAAGATCAACAATTGATCGCCACTTAAATGACCTAACCCATCATTAACAACCTTAAACCGATCAATATCAAGAAATAAAACCGCATAACGATACTCTGCATGGACTCGATGACGGGCGATCGCCTGTTCAAGACGATCAGTAAATAAAACCCGATTAGGCAATTGTGTTAAAGGATCATGCAACGCATCATAAACAAGCTGCCGCTCCATCTTTTTGCGATCACTAATATCCAGTAACTGAAACTGAAAATTAATCGGCTCTTCCAAATCATCATAAATAACAACAGCCTTTAAAATGACATCAATAATCTTATGAGTCCTTGTTTTACATTGCACCTCTAATTGAACTTCCGACAAACTAGAGCGAAGTAAATTATCAATAATCGATTCATGACTACTAACATAATCCGACTGCAATATATCCAGCAATGTTGTATCGAGCAG
>JBIKYI010000099.1:0-7736 GCA_044355355.1 Limnothrix sp.
TGTCTGAGATGCTAAAATGGGTGTAACTCATAGGGATTTCTTATTGTTTTACTTAACATCAGAATATCCTTATGAGTCCCTCTTCAGAAAGACCCTAGCTGTTGCACTTCAAATTTGAATTGGCGTAGTAATACCCCAATCCTCAATACAGGCTCCAGTGAGAATTGCGCCAGTTAAATCAGTGTTGTCGAGTTGAGTTTGGACAAGTTTGGCGCGGGATAGATTAGCATCTTTTAAATCAGCATCGTTGAGATTTGTGGTAATAAGATTAGCATCGCTGAGGTTTGCACCTTGCAAGTTTGAATCACTTAAATTAGAACCTGAAAAATCTGCACCAATTAGAGTTGCTTTTTCTAAATTTAAACCATCCAAATTCACCAAATTACTATATTTTTCGTTGGGGTTTACTTTTTTAGTGAGGAGCAATTCACGAATTTTTTTGATGCCGAGATAGCTTTTACCGGGACGGACTTGATCGAGTTTAATACTGTCTTTCCAAATCGTGCGAACCAGTTTGGCTTCACGGAAATCAGTATTTTTTAACCTTGCGCCAGTGAAGTCAGCATCGGTAAGATCTGCTCCTCGAAAACAAGTACCACCCAATGAACCATAGGCAACAGCTATATCTCTCATCCAGGAATCACGAGTATCTCCAATCCAAGCTCTCCAACCAATGTAAACCCAAAAGAAAGCAGCAAAAGCTATTGCTAGCATAACCATGATTTCCGACATTTCTAATGCCAATCCTGATGATGTATTTTTGTCTGCAATTGCTCTGACAATCATTATTGCGGAAAATCCTGAAATCATTGCTCCAAAAATTTCAATCAGTCCGCTAATCACAGCAGCTATGTTTCCCGCCACCGCCGCAGCTGTATTGACAATAACGGCTCCTGCTGAGAGCACGAAAGTTATCATTACTCCAGATACTAATTTCCCAACAGTCAACAAAAGTGCAAATAGAAACGAAAGTAGTCCTAGAATTAGCAGTAAAACAACAATAGGTATACTGACATTACTTTCATTTACAATAGCAAAAGTTAAAAAAAATCCAGAGAAAATTCCTATAATAATTCCTACTATAATATTAGTCTCTAAAATCTCATTTATACTTGAAATAACACCTTTTTGCTTTGCTAAAAGAGTGGAAATTAAATACATAGAAAATGCATCTATACATAAAACACTCAACACGATTTTGGTTGCTACATCATCTATCTGATTAGTTAACAAGAATAATAGTCCTGCTGTATATAAGCTAACAAAAAGATAATATCCATTAATAATAACGATGCTTGCAAGGAAAGATATTAGAAGCAAACAAAGATACCACTTTTTTTGCAGCCCTCCCTTTATTTGAGTAAAATTTGTTTTTCTGAGGGTTGCCTTGTGAAAATTTGTGCTCCGTAGATCACATTCACTAAAATCTGCCCCTGACAGATTCACTCCTTGAAAATTCATACCACGCAGATTCAGCCGTTTAAAATCCCTTTCCCCTGCGTTGTAACGTGCAATGATCTGCTTGGCGTTCATCAGTTTACGTTGGTGTTGATCCGTGTCGAGTTGCCGATCATTATATGCCCAGATCCCCGACTTTTCGGAAAAGTTGAGGATCTAAAATCTGAAGCTTAGAAGGCGATCGCCCCTCTCACTAAAGTCATCCGATAAACTAGAAAAAAGCCCAGGAAAATGTGATGAGTGCAACACTGACTGACACATCCCAATCCCTTACCCTCCAAGAATTTTTGGCATTACCAGCAGGGGACATCACCTACGAACTCCAAGACGGACAGGCGATCGCCAAAACGTCACCCAAACGAATCCATTCCTGTTTGCAACGCGCATTGCTCATGATTTTGTCCGACTGGGGCAGTGACGACAATTCGCCTCTCGTTGGCGATGCCTATCCCGAATGGGCAATTAAACTAAAACGTCGTGATGTCGATTGGTGTCCCGTTCCAGATGTCACCTACATTGCCGATGCCCAACTGGCAGACATCGACCTGGGTAATGATGCCTGTCCCGTACCGCCAGAATTGGTCGTCGAAATCCTTTCCCCTGGACAGTCCTTTGAAGAGATGACCCAGAAAGCCCTCGATTATCTCGCCGCAGGGGTGCAAAGGGTGTGGATCGTCAGCGATCGAGAGCGGAGTTTAACCATTTTCGCCCCGGACTCTGCGCCCATGACCTACCGAGGAGAGCAACCCATTCAAGACGATCTCTTTCCTCGGCTGAATTTCACCATTAATGAACTTTTCAAAAAAGCCAAAATTTAGTTGAAGCTCGCTAATGGAGATTATTTATGAGCTGCTTGGATTGTCAGAGTTTATTTCTTCTCTGGCGACGTTTCCAGAAGAAAAAGCCCATGCCTAACGTTGATAATGGCTCTTTTTCATCGACAGTACAAGGCGATCGCCCCACCACCCACAGACTACGATTTATGGATTATTGCCCTTATTTTCCCGTGCCTTCTTAATTTCCCGTTGCAGTTCTTCCACCTGCCGACGCAAACGCTCCATATCATTTTCCTCCTCAACAGGCACATCCACAGAACCACTACCCGCCTGCGCATAGTGTCCCCCCCGAATCCTTTGATACTCCTCAGACTCCGCCCAGTCCTTGATATAACTCAGGCGATCCACCGGAAAAGGATGACTCAGAAACGCCCCATTCCCACCGTTATACAAAAGAAACTTATAAATCTGATTGAGCTGTTCTTGGTCGAGATCACTATAGGCTTGAGACTGTTGCGTAAACTCCGCCAAACTCACCTCATGGGCATACTTCGAGCTACCCCCAGCCAACTTCATCATGGTATGCAAAATCGGATTCAGATCATCCGTCACCAATAGAGCCGCCCGATCCGCAGATAATTCCGCCTTCCGTCGCCACTCATAAAAGGCATAAAGCAACCCTGTGGTGATCACATTCCCCAAACCGAGAGTCATTTCCCCAAAAAAAGAAGCCGCTCCCATCGCCCACATTGCCATCTGCGTCAGAATCGAATGGTCACACTTAAGATGTCCCAACTCATGGGCAACCACCGTCCGTAACTCAGCTTCCGTCAACAAATCCAACAAACCACTATTCACCACAATATAAGGATGTTCCGTCCCTAGGGTGTAACTATTGACCGTTGGATTTTGGGCAACATAAACCGTCGGCTCCGGCGAAATATCCAGATCCCGCAGACATTCGCGAAAAATGCCATATAACGTCGAATACTGCCTGGGTCCCGCCTTGATCGTATTGCCCATGAGATAAATCTGCTGGGGGCGCTCATAGATATATTCCACAAAGCGAGTAGCAAGCAACTTAAACCCTGGCAGACTGCGCAGGGCTTCTTCTGCTTGGCGGTCTAGGGGATGACGAAAAGCATCACTGGAAATTCCGGTATAGGTGGGCATAGTAGTATCCTTTGCCGCCCCTCACTCGAAAAGAACGGCTGTGTTATGGGGTTGCTTTTTCTAAGATTAGCTTAGATGCTTTGATTGAGTCGGGAATTTCGATGGGATAGTTACCGTCAAAGCAAGCAGTGCAGAAACTACCAGGGTTTTCGTTGGTAACTTGCAGCATCCCTTCCTTACTGAGGTAAGTGAGGGTGTCCACTTCGATTTGTTTGGCAATTTCTGCTTGGGTCTTGGTTGCAGCGATGAGTTGATCCTGACTATCGGTGTCGATGCCGTAGAAGCAGGGGTGGGTCACTGGCGGGGAGGAAATGCACATGTGGACTTCCTTGGCTCCGGCTTGGCGTAAGGCTCGGACAATTTTCAAGCTGGTTGTGCCACGCACGATGGAGTCATCGACGATGATGATCCGCTTGCCGTGGAGTACGTCTTTGAGGGGATTCAGTTTCATTTTGATCCCGACTTCGCGCATATGTTGGGTCGGTTGGATAAAGGTGCGACCGACGTAACGGTTTTTGATGAGTCCTTCGCCGAACGCAATACCGGAGGCACGGGAAAAACCAATGGCTGCGGGGATGCCGGAGTCGGGTACGCCCATGACTAAATCGGCTTCGATGTTGGATTCTTTGGCGAGTTGTGCGCCGAGGCGGAGTCGGTAACTGAAGAGGGTTTCGTCATGGACAACGCTGTCGGGTCGGGCGAAATAGATCATCTCGAAGACGCAGAGTTTGCGATCGGGTTTTTCTGCCCATTGGCTGGAGTGGAGTCCTTCGGCTGTAATCCAGACCATTTCGCCAGGATTTACGTCGCGGATGTAGTCTGCGCCGATGATGTCGAGGGCACAGGTTTCGGAGGCGAGGACGTATCTTTCGCTGCCGTCTTCTTCAGTGAGTTGTCCGATGACGAGGGGACGCACCCCCTGGGGATCGCGAGTACCAATAAGTCCTTCTGGTGTACCGATGACGAGGCTATAGGCTCCGGAACAGATTTTAAAGGCGGCAACGGCGGCTTCTGACCAGTCCATGCCTTGATCCACAAAAATGGCGATCGCCTTCGCAATCATCTCCGAATCAGTGGTGGTCTGAAAATCCAGATTACCGTCTAGAGACAATAACTTTTCCTTCAACTCAACCGTATTCACCAAATTGCCATTGTGCGCGAGTGCTAGAGTCCCTAAGCGCGTATCCTCTAGGGCAGGTTGAGCATTGCAATGGTGACTCGAACCTGTGGTCGAATAGCGGTTATGACCCACCGCCCAAATACCTTGTAATTCCTTGAGTTTTTCCTCACTAAATACCTGAGAAACCAAACCCATACCCTTGTAACAATGGACTTGACCCTGATCAAAAGTCGCAATACCAGCCGATTCTTGACCCCGATGTTGCAGCGCAAAAAGTCCGAAATACGCCAGTTTGGCTACTTCCTCTAGGGGGGCGTAAATACCAAAGACACCGCAATATTCCCTCGGCTTATCGGACAGAGAGATGCTATTGATAGTTTGGGGGACAGTCATCCTACAGGTTGCGCTCCAGAATTGTGAGTTAAACAGAAAAAGTATCAGTCAAACGACGGATACAATACCATGCCTTTTGGCTTGGGATCACCGTCTTGGTTTTAACGGAACTTAACAGTGCTTTAATATCCTGATTATCTGCTATTTTCGCCCTTTGAGAAAGGACATTATCCCTTTGCCAGTTTATTTCTTGCTGGTTTTCTGATATGGAGGCTGGTTTATTTCTACTGCCTTTCATAGTCGCTGGAGCAAATTTAAGCCATGGGTATCGGTGCCACAGGTCAGGTGTAGGTTATGTTTTTTCCCTAGGATCTGCATTTGGGGGGTATGTTTTTTGCTGGTGTGCCAGGGGTTGGGGTTGTCGTAGGCGTAATAGGCTTCAATGCCATCCATACCAATGTCTGCGGCGGCAGGGATCAGTTCGTGGGCGGGGCGACGGTAACGGGCGGGATGGGCGAGGACGGCAAAGCCTCCTGCATCATGGATTGCGGACACAACGACGGGGGCGGCGGCAAGGTCACCGGATTGGATCTCGCGTTTGCGGTAGTTGTCGAGGGCGGGATGGCTGGGATCAAAGCCGTAACCGAGGATATGCACGCCTGTGTCGAGGAGGATGCCGTTAATTTCGATGCCTGTCCAGAGGTGGGGAATTTTCTGGAGTCCTTGGTCAATGCATTGTTCGAGGTAGGTTTGGGCGGCTTGGTAGCCTTTCACGCTGTGGTGATCGGTCAGGGCTAGTCCTTCTAAACCGATGGCGATCGCCTGGTCAATGATCTGTTCTGGGGTAAGTTGACCGTCGGAAAAAACGGAATGCATGTGAAAGTTGTAGCGATGGGGGCAACTGGTGGGGGTAAGCTGCCGCCAAACTTCTTCTAAGGCTTGTAAATCTTGGGCTGCAATGGCTGTGGAGAGGGTATAGGTCATGGGATAGGCGATCAATGTTTGACCGCGAAACGGGGAGTCTAGTCGGATTGTGGCGATCGCATTGATGGAATTTAAAAGCTTAAAAAAATCTAAAACTTTTGTGAAGTCTTACAATCACCATAGCAAAAAAGATCCAAGACTGTGGTGATTATGCTGGGCTTGGGTTGAATTCGTGCTGAAGAGCTTTATCTAGTAGGTGTTTGAGGTACTGTGAGCGAGATGTGCCCACGAGTCCATTCCTATCTATTTTATGTCGAATGATTCGGAGTCTTGCTGATCCCCAACTATTTGTTGCTTAAGGGGTTGTCGAATCTGTCGCAGCATGGATCGCCCAGGTTTCTAGGGAACCGCGTTGGGCAAGGAGGGCATTCCCGTAGGCGGCTTCTGGGTTGGTGGCGGTGAGGACGGGACAGTTTAAGGCGATCGCCCGCATGGTTGTCCAGGTGGCATTCTGTGCACCTCCCCCAGCGGTAAAGACTTGTTTGAGAGGAGAAGCACCGAGGCTCTGCAATGTTTCGTAGCCGAGCACTTCGATCTTTGTGATGCCCGTGAGGAGTCCGTGCAAAAATTGGCGATCGCCCGACGGTCTGGGTTCAAGACGGGGGGGCAGGTTGGGATCATTAATAGGAAAGCGATCGCCTGGTTGGAGGAGGGGATAATAATCCAGATCGCTCGGTTGATGGGGATCAATTTCGGCACTGAGTTTTTGGAGCATTGCCTCATCAAAAAAATGTTTCAGCACGGCTCCCCCCGTATTCGATGCGCCCCCGGTTAACCAGAGATTGCCGAAGCGATGGCTATAGACCCCAGATGGCAAGTCATTTATAGGATTGACACTGAGCAATTTCAGCACCAAAGTCGAACCGAGGGAGGTGACCGCATCCCCGATTTGTGACGCACCACTGGCGATAAAGGCGGCAATGCTATCGGTGGTTCCGGCATGGATTTGGCAGGCGGGATGGATATGCAAAGCCTGGGCAAGCTGGGGCAAAATTGGGGCGATCGCCGAACCTGGGGCAACCACTTGGGGCAATAACGGCAATAAAGGATGTTGCCGTAGCCAGCGGGGATAAGCCAACTGAGCCACATCAAAACCTAATTTCAAAGCATTGTGATAGTCACTCACGCCCCATTTGCCATGGAGTAGAGCACCGAGCCAATCCGCCTGGTGGAGAAAATATTTCGCCGTCGCAGGTATACCTTGGGCTTGAAACCAGAGCAATTTTGCCAAACTGGAGGAAGCAGAACGTACCAGTTGATGCGCGGGGACAAATGCATCCATGGCTGCTAATTGCGATCGCCCCCGATCATCGTTGTAGAGTAAAGCTTCCGTGAGGGGATGACCCGCCGCATCACAGAGTAACACTGTCCCGGATGTGCCATTAATGGCGATCGCCCGTAGGTTTTGTCTAATTTCAGGCGCTAAGGCACTGAGTAACTCAAATAAAACTTCTCGCCAAACCTGAGGCGTTTGCACCGAGATCGGGATTTTGATACTTTGGACAATCTCTTGATTTGCTGCGATGGCGATCGCCCTTGCCCCCGAAGTGCCGAAATCAATGCCCAAGTAGATTCCCAAGTTATTATCCATACCCTTACCCAGCTTGTCTAAGATTCTCTGTTTGATTCTCTGTTTAAAATCACCCGTAGTTGATCAGCCGTTGTTTATCTATCTGTTTATCTCGGCAACATCAACTTTTTTCCCCATAGTTCGTCATTTTGCTTAGATCTGTAAAGCAATTGTCAAAAAACATCGAGATCTTGAATTAGCTTAGAGGCTACCTCGTTAAGCTTTAGGTAATAGTTATAGTCGTTTCGGGTAAGTTTGAGAATTTCTGATCCCTCCGCCTTCGGCACCTCCCTTAGAAAGGGAGGCAGTGAGTATCTAATTT
>JBIKYI010000100.1:0-7712 GCA_044355355.1 Limnothrix sp.
ACTCCGAGTGAAGTATTCTTGCTGTCATCATCAGAACCTGTTGCACTTCATACTTGAATTGGCGAATCTCTACCTTTTTTCTTGGAACCACCTGTACAACGCATCCAACTCTCCCAAACTGCGAAAGATCAACTGATCAAACTCAAGCGCATCACTAAAATTGATCAGTGGAATATTCTTTGCCGTTGGGCTTTGTGCCGTTCCCTTGCCGAAGACCATCCCCCCGCCGATGTCCCCATTCCCACCGATAGTAATGTCGAAATGAGTTGGCATACTTTCGGTGGTGATATTGCCGATATTTTGTTAATTGCCCTTGTGCAATGGTGTCTTGAGCAGAATTTGCTAACCGACAAAGAAACTTTAGCCAATCAACTCCGACTCCATCTTCATCGGGGCATTGGCTATCTTGCAGGTGCTTCCAATATCAAAACCATCGAAGACTTTATAACAAATGAAGGTATAGTCATTCCAAATAAAAAATAGACAGGATTTCCCGAAAGCGGGGGGATCAGAAATTCTCAGACTTCACTGAAATGTCTATAACTGTTGTTGCTATTTATGTTCAAAAGACCTCTTGCATAAGTCTTAAAAATTACCCTCTCAGGAGGGGCAAGGGGTGGGTTCTCGATAGGTGACGCAACTGATCGCACCTCTTCCGGCTTCGCCACCTTCCCCAAGGAAGGATTTGTTCTGCTGTTTTATTACTTTTGCAAGAACTCCAAAGATCGGACAGAAATGATCTACAGAGCAAAACAAAGATTCTAGACTGGTTATCAACTTCCATAAGATGGACTTTCTCCTTTTGTTTCCTTATCTTTAGCTTAGGTGAAACTTAGGTGATATTACTGCTTTAACTCCTTGAGGTGTTCCTGGAGTGCTGGATTATAGAGTCGTTGATAATTCCAGTAATTCGCAAAAACCGATTCGACATAGCCCTTCGTTTCCTTAAAGGGAATATCCTCGACAAATAAATCGGGATCGCTCAGACCATATTTCCGCACCCATTTGGCGACATTCCCTGGGCCTGCGTTGTAACTTGCCACTGCCAACATTGAATTATCGTCATATTCGCTGTGGGTATAGCGTAGATACCATGTGCCAAACTGGATATTGTCCTCTGGGTTATTCATGGCATATTCCGAGTCGTTAATCTGTGCCGCAATCCAGTCCGCCGTACCGGGCATCACTTGCATTAATCCCGTTGCACCGACTGGGGATTTAATTTCCTTTTCGAAGCGGGATTCCTGGCGCATGAGGGCAACGACTAACAGGGGATTCAGTTCGTTATTGGCAGAATGTTTTTGGATTTCGTCGGCATAGGGGAACGGGAAGAGGGCATACCAATAGTCGGGGCGTTGGCGCAGTTCTAGCCATGCTTGGCGATCGCCCGGTTCATCCCGCTGACTCAGACCCCAGATGGTATTAATCCCCTTGAGGTAATGCCCCTGGGTGATCTTGAGGAGTCCGGCGGTAAATTCTTCGTTAATGGTCAGAGTGGTCTTACCCGCTAGCTCCATTTGGATTGTGTTCCAAGCGTCAAAATCCTGTCCCAACCGGAATAACTCCTGGAATGCCTCCGAACCAGCGGGGGGCATCGGTCGTGCTTTGGGCATGGCGATCTGGGGTTTGAGGCTGCGCACGGAGGTAAAATCCCCCACATCCCAGCCTAAATACACAGCGGCACGCCAAGCAAAGTAGGACTCTGGGTAATCGGTTAGCACTTTGGTAAAGGCGGCTTTTGATTCGGCGGGACGGTTGAGGGTGGCTGCCCATTTGCCAATCCAAAAGAGGGATTCGGGGGCATGGCTATGGTCGGGGGTATCCTTGGCGATCGGCTGTGCCCATTCCCATGCTTTATCCGCTCGTCCTTCCCTGGCGTATTTTTCGGCCTGTTCCCAACGGTAATCGCTGGTCGCCTCGCTCTGTTTGAAGTTGTTTAAGACCATTTTGCGGGCTTGGTTGGCGGAGGTGCCACTGCCTAGGCGATCGAGAATTCTGGCTTTGTCGAGGAGGGCGTTGGCGGCTTCTTCGGGGAAATTTTTGTAGGCTTGGTCGAGGTAGCTCAGGGCTTCGGTGCTATCGACGAGGCTGGCAAGGCGACGCAATGCGAGTCCGGTTTCTGGGTCTTTGGGGAAGGTTTTAATCAGAGATTTGTATCCGTTGCGGGCGTTCCGTTCCTGTCCATCGAGGTGGAAGCCACGGGCGAGACGGTAGAGGTTTTGGGCGGTGGGGGGGGATTTTTCGTAAGCTTTGGCAGCATCGCCATATTGCCAAGCATCCCAAAAGTTATCGGCGATCGCCTGCCAGATTTCGGGGGTGAGTTGGTCGGCGTAACCATCAACAATCTTTTTGCGTACCTCTGGGATATCAGCGGCATCGCCATCGTAGAGTAGTCGCAAGACTAATAATTTCAGTTGTTTGGGGTTTTCCTTGAGGCGTTCCCGAATTAAGGCTTGGGTGCGGGGATGGGCTGGATATTGGGCGATCGCCTGGTCAGCATATTTCGGATCATAGGCACTCAGACGAAACAAAGCCTCCGCCGCCGCCGGATCCCCCTGGTATTTCTGCACAACCCCTAACCAAGTGCTTTTTGCCGTTTCTAAATCATTAGTAAGCTCGTAGGCACGTCCCCGCTTAATTAAAATTTGTGCTGCCAGGATCGGATATTTATTTTCTAAATTCTCCAGTTTCTCTAGTGCCAAACTGCCTTCATAGGCTTCCAAATGTGCCATCGCCAACAGATAACGCGCCCGACTTTGGTCAGCGGCATGGCTCCCATGGGCGGCGATCGCCTCTAAATCTGCGCGACGTGATGGAGATTCCTGAGCGACCAATTCCAAGACCTGGGAGGGTGCATTGACATCAAAGTCCGCCTTAGTCAGGGACAAATTCTCCTGCAAATTTCTCCCCTTGGTTGCCACCACACTCACACCCAGCAACCCGGTCAAGCACAGACCAATAATAAATGTTGGGGAACTATACTTGATAGAAACTCGCTTCATTACAAGGAAATCCTGAATTTTAATCTCTCTGATCATAGGCGATCGCCATCCGATTGCGCAGGTCAAATCTGCAAAATGCGCTAAAAATTTGAGCAGACTTTGAGCACAGTTTCCATAGCGGCTGTCCTATCTGTCCAAGGGCGATCCTGGAAATTACGGAATTGCTGTTTTGCCATAATCCCAAGCGAATCCCCAAACGAATGAACCAATGAATAAATAATCTTTTACTATTTTCTCAAAAAGAAACTCCCCCCAAGAATCAACGAAGCACCGACAATCATATTGAGTGAAAGCTGTTCTTTGAAAAAGACAATCCCACAAATAATCGTACTTAAAACTTCCAAATAACAGAGCAGTGCCGTCGTCGAAGCCTTTAGTTTGCTCAGGGCAGAAAAGAAGAAAATAAAACCCACAATCCCCACCGAAACCCCATACATTGTCCCCATCGTCATCTGAAAAGGAGTCGGCAAAGGACGAGTAATCAGCAAAAAAGGAAAAGCAATTAAGCCAGCAAATAGATTCTGAAAGAAAATAAGTCGATATACCGAAAAATCAACGGATTTAACCTTATACATGATCAAGGTACAGGCGACCAAAATCGAAGCAACTAGGACACTGGTTAAACCAATAAAACTTTTACTCGAAAAACTAATTTCACCATTGGCATAAATCACAATAATACCCAGTAAAAAACAGGGCAATAATAATAAATTGCGTTTAGGAATTGCCTCCTTTAGAAATAGCCAACTAAATAACGTCGCAAAGAGGGGCCAGGTGTAGAGAATAATCACCGCACTACTGAGGTCGGCATAGCTAAAACCAACGATATAACAGAATCCCCGCACGGCATCGAGGAATGACGTAAGCAGCAGTAGAGGAGTCGCCCCCGCAAATAGGGGTTCTTTGCGATAGAGAAAAATGCCAATCACAAACGCCAGGGGAATACCTGCGCGGAAAAAACTCATCACCAAGGGGGAAAGCTCGGCAAATTTAATAAATACACCAGACCACCCCAACAGAATGGAGGCGATCGCAATTTGAAGGACAGGATTCATAAAACAGTTATCAGATACCAGATATCAGACATCAGGCAATTGGCAATAGCTATGGGTCATCTGCGCAAAGAAAACCATGGATAGCTCCCTGATATCTGATGTCTGATATCTGACCAGGTTCGGGTTTCCCCTAGAAATACAGCGAGCCAGAACGCTATTCTAGAGAGAGCAAAATTTCGTGAGTACTGCTGGAGTATAAAGCAATGACACAGACATTGACTGCCCAAGACGCTTTTCGCGCTGCCTATGAAAATCGCTACACTTGGGACAAAAATTTTCCCGGCTTTACGGCGGATGTGACCTTTACCGATGGTGAGGCGAGCCATGCGGGTAAAGTGGCGATTAAACCCAATATGTCTTTCGAGGTGACGGGCGTTGAGGATGAAGCAGCCAAGAAGGAAATTGAGGGTCAACTGTGGGAGATTACGGTTCACCGTGTACGCCGCACTTTTGAGGAAAGCCATGGTAAAAATTCCTTTGAATTTGGCGAAAAATTAGCGGATGGCTCCCAGGAAATTAAGGTTCGTGGCGGTGCAATGGGGGATTCCTACAAAATTAAAGATAATGTGGTGACCTTTGTTAATCGCAAAATTCGCAACATTATTGTGAATATTAATACCCTCGAAGTTCAGAATACGACTGAAGGCTATCTGTCCTCCCGTTATGATTCGGTTTACTTTGATGCGGCAACCCATGAGCCGAAGGAAGGGAAGACCTTTTTTGATGATCGTTTTGAGAAGGTGGGTGATTATTATGTGCTCACTGAACGCAAAATTACGACGGAAGAAAATGGTGAGGTTGTTGGTACAAAAACGTTTACTTTCTCGAATGTGCAGTATTAAGTAGCACTAAAGTTTATTGATTATTTATTGATCAATATTTAAGGATAATAAAATGGCGATCGCCCCTCATGTTTTGCTGTAAGGATGGCGATCGCCTTTTGCTTATTTATTATTTAAAGACATTATCTAAAAACAAAAACCTAGGGACAATAAAGAGTCTCTGCGGTATCCCGTCCTGTGGTGGGATTGGTTCCGGTGGCTAATTCACAGAGTTTTTCATTTTCATTTTTTAGAATGAGCGCATCGGTAAAATCGGCTCCCTCGATGACGGTGCTGGGCGTGATTTTGACGCTGGCGAGATAGGCTCCTTCGAGGTTCGCATTAGTGAAATTGGCGTGACCAATCCGGGCGGAATCGAGCACCGCACCCCGCATATCTGCCCCTTCAAAATTGACAAATTCTAAATTCGCCGAGAAAAAACGTACCCCCCGCAGGTCGGAATAGCTAAAGTCACTCCCCCGCAAGCTAGAAAGGTCATAGCTATTGTCCCGGAGATCCTGGTGGGAAAAGTCCTCTTGGATAAAGGTGCGTTTGTTGTAATCGACTGCCCAGGCTGCGGGTGCATTCGTCACGGCAAGACCACAAAGCAAGGTGAATGCGAGACAGGCGATCGCCAAAATACGTTGAATTCGTCGTTGTAGCACGACCTTAAACCCCCAAATTACGATGACATCTTGGTCTGATTTTATGTCTAATTCTATACCGATATCCCACTTGATTGGGGCAGCCCTACGCCGCGAACCAATGGTCACCCCCCAGACCAAGGGCACGTTGGGGATTACCGAGATCCCGCGCAATTTGTAAGAGAGCTTGTTGACCTACTTGGGTTTCAAACACCGTCGAAAAAACCAGATCTAAAGGATATTGCTCACAGAGCTTTCTTAGGCGAGAAGGAAATCCGGCGATCGCCACCTTCAGCACATACACACCGCGCCAACCCTGTCGATAACAATGCTCTAAATTAGTCAGATTCGTCACCGATTCATCCAATGCAATTTTTGTTTGATAATTATTCTGTAACCAAAGCAATTCCGCAAAATATTCTGGCGCTAAAGGTTGCTCAATAAACTCTAGATTTGTTTGATCCTCACCCCACTCAAGCCATTGTTTCGCGACTTCTAATGACAAACCTCCATTCGCATCCAACCGCAAAAAAGTTTTTTCTTGATGGTTAAACTGAAACCTAGATAATATCGCTATTATCTGTTGACAAAGCTCTAATTCCTGACCAAATTCCGCCACCGCAATCTTTAATTTAAACGTCCGAAAACCCTGCTCTAAAAACAAATTAAGTTGCTCATCTATTGCCTGATTATCAGATAAATCATCAGATAAATGACTAGACAACAACTGACAACAATCTCGCCGTTCTAACTGATGTCTGATGTCTGATATCTGATATCTGCTCACCGCTGTTTCAAACCCAAATTGACAAGCCGGAAACTGATCGGGGATAGCATAGATTTGAGCCGTACTAATGGTTTTCCCAAAGGACTCACACAGGGCGATCGCCGCCGTAACTGTTTCCGTGCCAAACCAAGGCAGCGGCGCAATTTCCCCCTGACCTTGCCAACCCTGTTCATCCGTTAAGGTGACGATAATGCCTTCCCGCACCGCCCAAGTACCATGGTGAGTTTTAAGCGGTATTTTGAACGGACGTTGATAAGGGGTAAACTCAAATTGATAGAGCATTGAAGGTAGTATTTCGGGCAATCTAATTAAGCAATGGTTGATTTAAATTGCACAGTTTCAAGGAAAGATAATGGACGACTCATATTGGCTGCAAACCCTAAAATATTGCGATCAAGATGTTGATAAATCAGTGTGCCATCGGTATCAAATAAAAATGTGCTGCCCCGCTGGGTCATAAAACTAGCATCGGGTACATAGGTAGACCAATTGCCTAGCACTTCACCCATATTTCGCAATCGCAGAGTCGCTAATTCGAGGGGACGTTGAAATCCTTTTCCCCCTGCTGTTTCAAAAAATTTACCCTTTAATTCTGGGAGGGGTGGTGCTTTTACTGTTTCCTCATCGGCGAATAATTGCGGTGCAGTTTTATCACCTCGATAACCCCGCAATACTTCTTTCAATGTCCCTGGACTACCAATACCCGCACACATTAACATCAAATTCACCCAGGCTTGTTGCCCCGGTTTTAGACCTGGAATGCGCCAAGTTAAGCCCTGATACAAACCGAGTTTTTTGTGTAGACTAGCAGTGGGATCAACAAATAATTTTTTTGGAGGAAATCCGGTATATTCACAAAATTTCTGACCTGAGGGGCGATCGCCAATACCCACTGCAATTACCTCAATTCCTGTCAATAAATCACGATCCTTTTGGAGCCACCAAGCATATTCCAGGCTGTCGAAATCCCCTAGCTGCGATAAAATTAAAATTAGGTGTGGATGCTGCAAAGGTACGGTCTGAGGCATCATTGAGATAGTGTTATCATCACTAACCCTTAAGAGGGGTGTTTGCTGAAGTAGATCTAAATAGTTCACCATAATATTCAGTAAAATTTGAGTTGAATTTTGAGGATGGTTTTGAGGATGATTTTTACTTCATATTAGATTGCTTGAACATATTGGGTTAATTGAACAAAGTGATGCAAAATTGTACGCATTGTGCAAATTTACTTAAGCCATTTTCTTTAATTTATTTTTAATCTTTACATAATCTAAACGCCAATTCAAATTTGAAGTGCAACAGCTAGGGTCTTTCTGAAGAGGGACTCATAAGGATATTCTGATGTTAAGTAAAACAATAAGAAATCCCTATGAGTTACACCCATTTTAGCATCTCAGACA
>JBIKYI010000169.1:0-6322 GCA_044355355.1 Limnothrix sp.
ACATGGGTTTTATTGATGGGAATGGTCAGGGTAGCGTGGCAGGTCTGGAGGAGATCGGGGGGGAGTCCTTGGGTTTCGCTACCGAAGAGTAACCAGTCGTCATCTTGGTACTGGTATTGACAGTAGTGGTGTTCGCCGCGCACGGTGTAGCCGAGGAGTCTGCCGCCCCGTTGTTGGTGGTGGGTAAGGAAATGGTCGAGGGTGGGGTGGAAGGTGAGTTTGACGTGGGGCCAGTAGTCGAGTCCGGCGCGTTTGAGGTAGCGATCGCTAATTTCGAAGCCGAGGGGACCGACGAGGTGGAGTTCGGTGTCGGTGGCGGCGCAGGTACGGGCAACATTGCCGGTGTTGGGGGGATTTGGGGATGAACCAGGACGAGCTGGGGCATGGGTTAACTAATGGTAGAAAAAGGATCGAGGGGGAATGGGCTTAGGCAACGAGGGTTCCTTCGCAGAGGTACTGGCTCAATTCTTGGTCGAGTTGGGCTGCCTCGGCGATCGCCTGTTGGATAATAGCAGTGATCGTTTGCCCCTGTTGCTGGGCGCTGAGCCATTGTTGGGCTTGGTTGCCTTCCCGCAGAATTTTTTTCAGGGGGCTGAGGAAACAAGCAAAACCCCCATTTTTCGCGAAAGGATACACCTCGTCATAAATTTCGTTAATCCAATCCTGGGCGGCGATCGCCTCCCCCGTGCGCCAATGGATCAAAGTCGCATCAAGACTGGATTTTGCTGCCCGTTGCTCATTCTCATCGGTGATTTCCAACAATTTTGCCGCGTCGAATTGACTACTCTTCAGCGGGTCTAAATGGGGCTGGGCGATCAGTTGCTGGATTCTTGCTTCTACAAACGCCACGATCGCCAACAATTGCAGCGGATGGATCACCAGATCACTAATCCGTAACTCCAAACGATTGAGGGAATAGGGACGGCGATCGCCATTCGGACGCACCGACGACCAAAGATGACGCACATTTTGCATCGTCCCCAGATCAAGCTGCTCATTCGTCCAATCAATAAAATGTTGATGCCCCTTAAACAAAGGCACATGCAGCGGCGTTTTCGGAAACACCTGCCACCGTCGCGAATGGGAACCCGTCACCTGTCCCCCCAAAAACGGCGAAGACGCACTCAACGCCAAAATTAACGGCGCTTCCAACCGCACCAACCGACAAGCCCGAAACAATAAATCCAGATCATCAATCCCAATATTGATATGGACACTCGCCGTCACCACATCAGTCCCATAGGTATTTTCAATATAAGAATGATAAGGATTCTGCGGATCCGACCGAAAAAAGCGATTCGCCTCCCCTAGGGACAGAGTACTACCCGGAATCAACGTATAGTCACCCAGAGTTTGTAAATACTCCCGCAAATGCAAGCGGGGCTGCAAAATCGCACAGAGCAAACTCTCATAACTACAACAGGGAGGTGTCGTGTACTCCACATTGCGACTGTCCGGCTCCCGCACAAAACCATCCAAATGCTGCACAATGCGATCCGACAAACCAATAATTTCTCCCTGGGGCGTTCCGGTATAAATTTCGATTTCTAACCCTTTAGATAACAACACACTAGATCCTCAATGATTTTGCCCCATAACGAAATCCGCCCATAGTTTGGCACGTTTATTTGGCACAGATGTTTGGAAAGTTTTATTTTATCCTGCTGATTGATCTGTCGTTTGGGAAAATTGGCGACTAAAAAGAAAGAAATTTTGAGCTAATATACCTACTCGACTCTGAATTCGTTTTTGATTCACTTTTTTTAAAACCTTCATTTATTTCCCTATACCTATGTCTCAATCCATCCTGAATGATCGCCCATCGACCAATCTTCCCCTAGATGCACAAGTGAAATATCTTTCGCTCCAGGCTGAACTGGATCTGCTACTGCAAAAAGTGCGTACAAACCAAGCCAAAACTGAGCCTAAGGCTTAATCTCTAGGCATTGAGCGCTATTTAGCTAGACAATTTTGATCGATAGGGAATTCACATCTTATCGAGCGATCGCCAACACATCATCCACATTATTGCGCTTGAATCTGCGATGTATTTCTTGCTAGGAGGCAGCTTTGCCTCTTTTTTTATTGCTAGTTTGTGTCTAGTTTGCAGGCAATAATCTTGGTTGCAAAAATCAAGATCAGCTGGCAATCACATCAAGAATAGCTATCGATGCTACAAAAAAAATTTGTTATGGTGATATATTCTGTCATTGCTTAAATCTAGAATATTTCTCCGTCGTTGTTAATTTAGACGTTTTTTAGACTATATGATCCCAGCATCTCATCCCGTCGGTAAGGTTTATCTTGTTGGTGCAGGTCCCGGTGATCCGGGCTTGTTTACCCTGAAAGGTAAGGCGCTCCTCGAAATGGCGGATGTGGTTGTTTATGATGCCCTCGTGAGTGCGCCAATTTTGGCGATGATTAATCCCCAAGCGGAACGGATTGATGCAGGTAAGCGCCGGGGTCGTCATTCGTTGCCCCAGGCGGAGACGACGAAGTTATTGATTGAGAAGGCTCAGGATCATGCCATTGTGGTGCGGCTGAAGGGGGGGGATCCCTTTGTGTTTGGTCGCGGTGGTGAGGAAATGGGGGATCTCCGGGCGGCGGGTGTACCCGTAGAAATCGTGCCGGGGATTACGTCGGGGATTGCTGCGCCTGCTTATTGTGGGATTCCGCTGACTCACCGGGGTTATAGTTCGTCGGCGACTTTTGTGACAGGTCATGAGTCGGTGGGGAAGTATCGCTCTGATGTGAATTGGCAGGCGATCGCCCAGGGTTCGGAAACCTTGGTGATCTATATGGGGATCCATAATTTGCCGCAAATTATTCCGCAACTGTTGGCGGGGGGGCTAGCACCGACTACGCCTGTGGCATTGATCCGTTGGGGGACTCGTCCCGATCAGGAGGAATTGGTGGGCACTTTAGCGGATATTAATCAAAAGGTGGAGGAGACTGGGTTCTCGGCTCCGGCGATCGCCATTATCGGTCGGGTGGTGGAATTTTATGATCCTGGGGCAGTGATGCCGAAACAATTGGCGGTGATGGGTCTACCGGGCTAATTTATACAATCAATTACTAATAAATCTCAATCAATCTCATGCATAGGAGGAAGAGATAGTGACTGTCTCTTCTGATTTGAATATGTTATTTTCCAAGGAAGATCTTTTACTGTGGCTGCTGCATGTTATTGACCGATGATTTGTTGTTGAATTTTAAGCGGTGTGAACGACGGGCATTTTTACATCTCTATGGCGATCGCCAAGAGCAATCCTCAGAAAAAGATTTTTTGCTAAAACTCCGCAAAGAAAATCAACTCCAAATTGACGCATATCTCGGCAAACGTCCCTACAGTCAACCGACAGCCCCCGATTGGGAAACCGCAGCCCAGGAAACAGAAGAATTGATGGCAGCGGGAACGGAATGTATATATAAAGGTGTGCTGCTCTATCATTTCGACCATTGGGATGGCACAAAGATTCAACAATTAACCCTGATCGGTAAACCCACTGTCCTGCTCCGCCAGGCGGGGGCATCCCGTTGGGGGAAATGGCATTACCGCCCGGTGAGTGTCAAACTCGGTCAAAAGCCCAAGCCAGAATATAAATTGACGGCGATGCTCCATAGTTTTTTGCTGGAACAGATCCAGGGGCGATCGCCAAGACTCACCGAACTCATTTTGCGCGAACGACATCCCCACCGCGTCGATACCGCCCTCTGGTCAGACAAACTCCAGGAAACCGTCACCGCCTGCATTAATCTCCTTACCGATAAAATTGAACCCGAAGTTTTTATCTCCCGGCAACGCTGTCACCTCTGCTCCTGGTATAACCACTGCTATGCGATCGCCCAAGTGGATCAACATCTGTCCCTCGTGCCCGGTGTCACCCCCAACCGCTACGAATCCCTCCAGAGCATCGGCATCCATAACCTCGAATCCCTCGCCAACACGCCCCCCAAACATCTCGGACAACACCTCGGCGCAGACATCGCCATGCAACTGCAACAACAGGCTAGGGCAATTTTGCAAAAAGAAGTCATCTGGCGCATTAACCGTCCCAACAAAATCCAGCCCATTCCCCAAGGGGACGTGGAATTATTCTTTGACATCGAGGCGGAACCTGATCGCAATGTTGATTATCTATTGGGGGTTTATTTCGTCGATCGGCACAACCATATCGAAAAGTTTTACGCCTTTGTCGCCGAAACCCTAGAGGAGGAAGAAAAAATTTGGCATGAATTTGTCGCCTTTGTGGAGCAATTTCCCTCGGCTCCCATTTTTCACTTTTCCCCCTATGAGCGGGACACCCTCAATCGTCTCGGCAGTAAATATGGCACAACGCCCCGACGAGTCCAGGCAGTGACAGGGCGACTGATGGATATTCACCAATGGGTGACCAAATATTTAATCTTCCCGGTGGAAAGCTACTCGCTCAAATCCCTTGCCAATGTCCTCGGCTATGCCTGGCAGGAAGCGGGGGTCAGTGGAGACCAAACGGTTTGTTGGTATGATACCTGGCTCGAACAGGGCGATCGCCAACTGTTAGATGCCATTATTCGCTACAACGAAGATGATTGTCGGGCGACCCACCACCTTAAACAATGGATAAGCGAATTTATCGAGTCCAAGGCAAACGCCATGGTTTTATCGTGATCCCTGCTCCGTTCTCTACCTAAAGACATAGGGAAGTCCCCCAGACAATCTGCATTTTGCCCGGAATCACAGTCCAATATTAACTTTCATTAAAACTCGCCTACTCGCAGCCAAAAATACGGAATCCCTCACATAAATAATGCTAATGTTAGTAACAAGTAAAGCTGATGAATGACAGTTTTTACGGGGTTTCGATCTGTAGTTTCAGGTAAGTGGAGTTCAGATGATGGTGGCTTTTCTCTCAGTAGCACTCTTGTGGGCGATCGCCTTATTGAGCCTTTATCTATACCAAAGCTCTGACCATGAGGTGATGAAAGTGCTGGCAGGCTTTGCCGCGACGGTCTGCATCATTTGGGGATTTGCGGCGACCCATTGGGGTTTGCACCTTGTTTGTCTACTTGTGCTGATGCGCTATCGTTTCCCGCTTCAACTCAAGCCCATTGCTGTGGATAAGTTCTGATTGCTCCCAACCACAGCAACTTCTGAATGGTTCTCCTAGTTTTAGTTTTTTCTTTGTGCAATGAATGTGAGACTTACCGATGATTTTTTAATCTGGTAGGTCTCTTTTTTTCGTTGTATGGCGATCGCGATAGAATAACCCCCCCATTCCAAAAAAAAATCCTGCCTAATGGACAGAATTTGAATGCTGATATTGCCATTAAACTTGGAATTCAAAACCTAGAATTCAAAATCTAGAAGTAGAACTTCAACGCAAACTTAAACATGATTAAACGTCTTGGGGCGTTGCGTCCATACAGGCGGATAATACATCCATCGCTAAATCACTGGGAGAAGGAATAGCGTAATATCCTTCGGGGACAAATTCTGTGGTGAGGCGATCGCCCGACGCTGCAATGGGCTGACTGGCTTGATAATTCAACTGATAATCATAGGCAACCTGCTCATAGGGATCGATGACTGCTAAATTCAACTTACCCTGAGCCACTTCACCCGAAAAACAAGCAAATTCTGAATTAATTTGATACACTCCGCCTTCCACCTGATTTGTATCCGTAAACCGAAGAATGATGTAATCCTGTCCGATTTGGTCGGCTTCGAGACTGGTTCCGTACAGGTGAGCCGTTGTTATATCTAGATCGACTGGCACGGCTACAGCAAAAGTCGGGGCGATCGCCACCAAACCAAGACTGAGCATCACGCCCGTTACCTGATGCGAAAAAAATGTTGCTGCTGTTTGCTGAAATTGTTGCCATACTGCCATGATGCTACCTCAACCATCGAACGTCTTCAGAGATCCGTCAAAGAAATCATTTTTTCACTGCAAAAAGAATAATTCACCTATTCTTTTGCCGCTTGAAACTTATCTTCCCCATAAGTTGAATGTAACGTAAAAACAATGCTCAATGGAAGGAAAAAATGGTCTTTCTTTTCATAAATTTACGAAGTATTTTTTTGCTCACAAATTCACCCATAAAAAAGACCCTTGGGTAGGGTCAAACCGTAGCTTTTTTAAATGTTCTGCGCAATGATCTACATCACTGAAAATTGAGTTTTAGAGCACTTGGCGGAGTTGTTGCATTAACTGCGGGGCAGGGACAACGCCCTCAAAGCGGAAGGCGATTTGATTATCTTTGTAGAGAATAATGGTGGGGTAGGCATGAACTTGGTGCTGGGATGCAAGCTGGGTATAGCGATCGCCATCAATTTTGA
>JBIKYI010000102.1:0-7689 GCA_044355355.1 Limnothrix sp.
CAAGATCCCCTGTTATCCGTGCAAAAACTCTCCGTGGGCTACCGTCAGCGGGGCATCCTGGGCACAGGCAACCAATACATGATGGCAGTCAATGACGTATCTTTTGATCTCTATCCCGGCGAAACCTTGGGACTGGTGGGGGAATCCGGTTGTGGTAAATCGACCCTCGCCCGTGCCATTCTGCGACTCGTACAACCCCTCGGTGGCAGCATTTGGTTTCGGGGGGAAGATATCGCCCAACTGCCAGTCCGCAGCAAACGCCTGCGCCAATTACGACGGGAAATGCAGATCGTTTTTCAAAATCCCTATAATTCCCTCAATCCCCGGATGAACATCGGACAGGCGATCGCCGAACCCATGGTCATCCACAACATCAAACGGGACAAAAACAAACGCCTCGACCGCGTGAAATATCTACTTGATCGGGTCGGTTTAAATCCCGACTGGGTAAACCGCTACCCCCACGAACTCTCCGGCGGACAAAGACAGCGGGTTTGCATTGCCCGTTCCCTGGCGATCGAACCCCAATTCATCATCTGCGACGAATCAGTTTCTGCCCTCGATGTTTCCGTCCAAGCCCAGGTTTTGAACCTCCTCAAGGAATTACAATCCGAATTTCAACTGACCTATATTTTCATTTCCCATGATCTCAGCGTCGTTAAATTTATGAGCGATCGCATTATTGTGATGAACAAGGGCAAAATCGAAGAAATGGGGGCAGCCGAACAAATCTACCGCGATCCCCAACAGGACTACACCCGCCAGTTAATTGCCGCCATCCCCAAAGGATTTTAGTGGATGGTTAGTCAATAGTTGATGCTTGATTAATGCTTCGCCGCCAGAGGTTGAGGGGAATCAAGCTGTTTTTGTTTAATCCAGTCGATGGTTACGGCGATCGCCTGGGCTTCGTCATTCAGACCTTTGTATTCGGCAGATTTGATCAGTTGGGCATAGGTTTGGGCTTGGGCAATGTTAACGCTGCTGTCGTCCTGGGTAGAAATAATCAGGGTCGGTGTGGTTAATTGTGCCAACTGAAAATTCAAGTATTCACTACGCACCTGCGCCCCACTACGACGGAACAATAGGCGGCAAGTACCGGGCGATCGCCGCAGAATTTTTTGATACTCAAATGCCTGCTGAATTTTCTTACCCAAACCCAACATCGGCGCAATGGGCTGGATTAACCGCAGCAACCAAGGAACCAACGGCAGGGGCGACACCAGACATTTTTCCCACAAATAACTGGGATTCTGTTGCGTTTCCACCCCCAGGGGCGATCGCAAAATCAGACCCTTGACTTGATCGGGATGATTCACCGCATAACGAGTCGCTACCCAAGCCCCCAGACCCTCGCCCACCAAATAAACCCGCTTCAGACGAATATTTTTAAATAACTCCTCCAGTACCTCACTTTCCCACTGAATCGAATAGGGAACCTTCGGGCGCTCAGAATCCCCAAAACCCAACAAATCCGGCGCAATACAATGATATCTAGGGCTAAGGGCATCCACATAATCTCCCCATTGAGCGCTATCGCCACATTCTCGGTGTAGAAAGACGATCGCCTCCCCCTGACCAGCTTCCCGCCAAAAAATTTGTCCTTGACTGAGTTTTAATCGAGAATTGCGAACAACGCACACCATAGGGTTTTAGTAGGAGATAAAAAATCAAATAGACCAATAATTTAGGCGATTACCGTGTTGCCGTCAAAATAATCCTGGAGAATGCGACCGTGATCATGGCTGAGATTATCTAACGGAATTTGTGCCACTTCAAAGGCTTGCACTGCAATAATTTCATCGGTATCGCCAATTCCTGCATCGGTTGCTTCTACCATAATGGCGATCGCCACCGTCACCCCATGGAAACGCGGATCCCGCTCCAGACTAGAATACACCCCCACGAGACGCACCACCGACACCAGCCGAAAACCCGTCTCCTCAAGCAGTTCACGGCGAGCACAGGACAATAAATCCTCCCCCCAATCCAAAATTCCCCCCGGCAAACACCACTGCTGCGTATCCCGTCGCTGCGCCAAAACAATCCGACCATCCGGCAGAATCGGGATTAGACTCGCCCCAAAAATTGGATGACGCACCACCAACTTTAAACCCGTCGCAATCAAACGCCATATATTCATCGGGATCTCACCAGTGTCATCGTGCAAATGTCATTGGGCAAAAGCTGGGAGTTAATAACGAAGTCTTTACTCCCATCAACCCGTGCGCCACACGATAAATGCCGCTGCTCCCAACCCCAAGACATTCGGTAACCAAGTCCCCATCATTGGCGTGAGCGTCCCCCAAACCCCCATGGAGGTGGAAATCACCGAGATGAGATAGTAGCTAAAGACAATGATCACCGACAGACCAACACTCGTGGCACGGCTGGAATTTTGAGGGCGTAGTCCAATGGCAGCCCCGACAATGGCAAAGACCACGCAGATAAATGGCACGGCGAATTTTTCTTGTTTTTTCACCTGTAATGTCCGAATTTTTTTCTCGTTACGGCTTAATTTCAAACTATCTAAACAAACATCAATCACGTGCAGTCTGATATTGCTGAGGCGTTGGCATTGGGTCGCCAGGGTTAATGGGGCTTCAGAAACTTCTAAGGGTTCTGTGTCAAATTCTCGAATGTTTTTAAAGGAGCCTGTTGTGTCGATTTGGTAGATCATGCCATGGCTCATGCGCCAGTTTTGCTGCACTTCATCCCAACGGGCTTTTTCGGCGGTGATGATTCTGCTGCTTTGGGCTTTGGCTCGATCGAGGATGGTGAGGTTTTCCATGGCTTCACCATTAAAGCGCTCGGCGTAGAAGAGGGTCTTGAGTACTTCTCGGCGATCGCCTTGATCATCTTTAATGCGCTGATATTCGGGATAGATAATATTCTTGTCCTGGAAATCACGGTCATCGTCCCCCAGGGCTAAACTCATCACCGTTGCGGCTTGATTCGCGGTTTGTGGCACAACCCAATCATTCACCCAGAAGGTCACCCCCGTCACCAATAGCCCGCCCAGAATGCAGGGAACCATCAGGCGGATCGGTTTTAGTCCCGCACTGCGCAGGGCAATGATTTCACTGAAGGTCGAGAGGCTACTATAGGCGGCTAAACTACCCAACAACACTGCCATTGGTAAGCCCAAAACTAAATATTCCGGCAAGCGTAACAGTAGGATTTGTCCGGCGATCGCCCAGGAAATCTCATCCGCCACGAGCTTACGCATTACATCAAACCGTACCCCGATTGTCAGCCCCAAACTCGTAAAAATTCCCAAGCCAAATACAAAAGGGGGCACTAATTGCGCCATAATGTAGCGGTCAAGGAGCGATAAAAAAGGAATACGTTTCAACATTGTGCCCAACTCTGTTTCAGAGCCTCATCGGGAAAACCAATCACGACCAGTTCCATTACAGTGCCATCTAAATTAGATATCGACCACCACCAGCCTCCAAATCTTCCTTGTGTTATCAACAAATTTTTGTGCTTGAACACAACCCCAACTGCGGCTGTTCCGGTCTACTCAAGATTATCTGGCAAATGCGATTGAGTCAGCTTCGTCAATATTACCCAACCAACATTATGGTAAATATTGCCTGAAACTAGCCTTCTGTGCCGAAGAAAGAACAAATATAAGTTACAGTGTGATCCACCCATCGACAGTAACACAACCAACATTACTCCGAATAGTCTAAGAAGTTAATGTTTGATTTGCTTTTACCCCTGCTCCTAGCCCAAAACCCCCAAGTCCCTGCCCAACCGGAAACATCGGCTCAGGAGAACTTGTTGCTGCCCCACAAAGCTCCCTCATCCGAGACCCCAACTGAGGAAAATCCGGAGACAACACCAGAAATTACAGCACCCAGACCCGCCGTTACGCCGATGGTGGTAGATTATCAGCCCGTCTTGCCGTTACCAGGTGGTCTCGACCAAATACCTGTGTTTAATAGCAATAGCCCTGAAGTCATCAGCCAGGAAGGCATTTTGTTGTCCACCTTCCCCAGGGGTAGCAAAGCTAATCCCTCTGCCCATCTAGAAATGCCATTATCGGGGCGTTTTGATATTTTTACGCACCATATCTCCCGTCCCGCAGGTCAGCCAAGAACTCTTTATCAAGGCTTAATTGTTAATAACCCCACGGGGCAAACCCGCACGCTCAGAGTATTGCAGGGTTTAAGTTACATCAATAGTACAGATGCTCCATTCCGAGAATTATTACCCCTAGTGCGGGATCCCCAGGGCTATGTTTTTTCGGGGCCAGGATCGCGTTTGGTAGGGGATTTATTGCGCGGCAAGAGTCAGGATATTTTCCCTAGGGTGCTGCGGATTCCCCCCTATAGTACGGAAGTTTTGTTTAATTTGCCGATTCCGCCGAGTAGTGCCCGCTCTACTTATCTCCAGGTGGAAAGTGATGGGGGATTGTATATTGCGAATTTGGCGAAGTATGAGGTGGAGGATGTGATTGAGCCTTTTTCTGATATTGCCTTTATGAGTACGGGTAAAACTCAGGATGGTGATCCACCGAAAAAACCTGAGCCTGTGGTGGTGCGGCGATCGCCAAATCTGGATGAATGGCGGCGTTTACTCACCTCCGGTCGCCTCGTGGAACCTCGCGATCGCGCCCCTGTCCCCACCAACGATGGCAGCCAAATTATTTACGGTCGTGTGGCAGGAATTTCTGTCGGTTCCCAATGGCAAGCCACCATCACCGATACCGCCAACGCGACTAGCTTTACGATTCCAGAACCTGGTAAATCCGTTTCCTTTCCCATTAGCACCACCACCACGGGCACTTTTAATACGGCTCAAGTGCATAGTGCGCCGATGTCGGCACGTTATCGAGACACCGCCTTGGAAGGTCACGGCAACTATTTAGTGCACTACGATCTCACCTTTCCCCTATTTAATCCGACGAACCAAACAGAAAAAGTAAGCCTCATCTTCCAAACGCCCATCAAAGAAAATAAACATAACGATCGCCTCCTCTTTTTTGAAACACCACCGGAACAGATTTTTTATCGAGGTTCTGTGCGTGTACGTTATCCCGATTGGTCGGGCAAGGAAGTGGAGGAATATTTCCACCTTGTCCAACGCCGTGGTGAACGGGGAGAACCTCTGGTGACCTTGGATATCCCTGCCAAAACCACCAAGACCGCAAAAATTGATTTCTTCTATCCCCCTGATGCCACGCCGCCCCAGGTGATCACGGTCACTACCTTGTCTGACTCACCGGAGCAAGGGAGATGAGGCGACAGGGCGACAAGGAGAGAGGGGGATGGGGCGATTTTTAATGCAATTTTTTAATCATTAAGACTGCGAATACAGCAATTTTTAGTCTAGTGGGCACAAGTGATTAAGTCTTTCTATCACCATTGGCAAAGGATTTAGAGGGCAGGCGATCGCTCTATTCGTTTCACCCTGTCCCCTTGTCGCACCCTCGCCACGTCAACATCCAACGCCCTACTCTAACGGCGCAAACTGGGGAATAATTGTCCCATGGGGATGCCCCAACAGGCAAAATCGCGCCGAATGCTCACATTGGGATGGGGTTCAATTTCGCTGACGGTTTTTTCTGAGAGTAACAAGGTGGGTAATAGGGTTAAGGGGATTTGCAGCAGGATATTACTGAGCAAAAATCCGGCGATCGCCAAAACCAAGCCAATCACCCGCCACTGCCAGAAACCCGCACTCACACTACTTGCCAGGGGTGCATAATGGGCAATTTGCCAGAGCAAAACCACCATTACAACGGCTCCCAGAATATTTAACAAAGGCTTTCTTGTGCCCTGAATCAGCCGTAAAATCTGCTTTTGTCGCTCATCCATTCGCTCCGGTGGAATCTGGAAAAATAAGAAACTAAAGGGATTCCAGGGACGTAAAATCTGCAACGCCCATACCGGCACGCCTCCCAGCAACACCACTAAAACCAATTCCCCCACCGCAAAGGGTAATGGTGTCCCCCAAGCTAGGGCGATCGCCACCAAAGCCAAACTCAAAGGCAACAGCGCCAAGCCAGTCACATGCAACCAAAGATAGGGATCTAAAACCATCGTCCAGTCCTGAGAGAAAAATACCTGAGCTTTATTGTGCCATTGTTACCCCGCAATGACGAACCGATCCCCTTGCTTTCTCCCAAGGCGTTAGCTCACAAAAAATATCGAGAAACAATCACGAAGAAACAAGGTAAAGAAATAATAAGAACACCCCTAATATTTAGTTAAGTATGCATATAGAAACTGTTAATCAAGCCATTGCAAAACATTAAGGATTCTATCCCAAAAGTTATAGAACCCGATAAAAATACCTATGTCTTTCTGAATACTTGCGTATATAGATAGATTGCGAGATTGACGGCAGATACAACTGTTTTAAAATTTGACTTCTCGACGGGCAATTGAGTTGTGAGCCAAAAATGAAATGCTTACCTACAAAAGGAAAGAGCCACTTGTTTGAACAAATGACTCTTCCAAGAAAAATTGATTTAAAAGTTTTTTATGACGGGGATCTATATAAGTTGGTTGATCCCTTGTTATATTTCCTGGGATTATTATGTCCGATGATGGACACAAATGCTAATTTCGTAATATTTTTTTTAGAATTAAGAAGCTCTCTTTTTGTTACCCTTCGCGAAGTTTTGTTTCATGCCATCTAGGGATGCACCGAGCAATTTGGAAACCCACACTTCGGCATTGTGAATGGGGTAACGCTGGTTACCTTTGAGGGGATCCACCATGGGTTCGACAAGGATGGTAAACAGTCCGAGACGATTCCCCGCGAGGACATCGGTAAAGAGGCGATCGCCAACCATTGCCACCTCCTGGGGACGCAGATCCATAGCATCAATCGCCTTACGGAGTTTTTGGCGGGAAGGTTTTTTCGCACCAAGAAGATAGGGTAATTCTAACAATTCAGCAATGCGACCAATGCGGTTATGGCTAGGGTTATTGCTGACGAGCCAAATATTTGCCGTGCGTTTCATGTCATTTGCCCATTGCACCAGGTCTTCGGAGGCTTGTTTTTGACCGACGGGAACGAGGGTCTCATCGACATCTAGGATCAATCCCTTGATCTGGTTTTGGCGCACGATGTCGGGGGTGAGGTGGAGAATGGTTTGCCCCAGGATCAAATTCGGTTCTAGTAGGTTGGGATTAAATAGCGCCATAGCAGTTTGACAAACTTCTCGTAAAAATCTCATTTTAGCGGTTAAGCATGGGGTTTTTGACTTTGGATCATCTGTAAACTGCCGCCTGCATGGAGTTCTTGTTTGAGGAGTTGAAAGCCTGTTTCGGTAAGCTGTTGGGCGAGGTCGGCTTTGATCATTGTCCAGGCGGTGTCGGTCTCGAAGAGGAACATGAAGGTGTAGATGCTGGGAATGAAGAGGGGATTGGTAGGTTGGTGGAGATCGATGAAGGTAAAAATGCCGCCGGGTTTAAGGACGCGATAGACTTCCTGGAAAATTTGGCGGAGTTGGCTGGGGGTCATTTCGTGGAGGGCGGCGCTGGTGTGGACGAGATCGAACTGAGCATCGGCGATCGCCATTTTTTCGGCGGGACTGATGATGTAATTTGCTTGGGGGACGTTCTTTTTGGCGCGTTCGATGGCGAGGGGGGAAATATCGAGTCCGGTCACTTGGTCGGAATAGCGGGTGAGGAATTGAGTTGTTTGTCCTGCGCCGCAGCAGAGGTCGAG
>JBIKYI010000103.1:0-7673 GCA_044355355.1 Limnothrix sp.
TGCCTTACCAGAAGCCGCTTGGACAAACTGAGCGAAGACAGGCTCGATGAGGATTTGCTTTTCAGGAGTACCGAAAGCAACCACTACGTCGTTGTGGACATAGAGTCCGAGGGTGTGGAAACCAAGGAAGAGGGATACCCAGCTCAAGTGGGAGATCAACGCTTCTTTGTGCTCCAGCATGCGATAAAGAACGTTGTCCTTATTCGCTTCAGGATCGTAGTCACGGACGAAGAAAATCGCGCCGTGGGCGAACGCACCAACCATCAAGAAACCAGCGATGTACTGGTGATGAGTGTAGAGTGCTGCCTGAGTGGTGTAGTCCTTAGCGATAAACGCATAGGAAGGCATGGAGTACATGTGCTGAGCAACCAAGGATGTAACAACACCCAAAGAAGCGAGCGCCAGGCCCAATTGGAAGTGCAAGGAGTTGTTAACAGTATCGTAAAGACCTTTGTGACCTGCACCGAGCTTGCCGCTGGGGGGCTGGTGGGCATTGAGGATTTCTTTGATGCTGTGACCAATCCCGAACTTGGTGCGATACATATGACCCGCGATGATGAACAATACGGCGATCGCCAAGTGGTGATGCGCAATATCAGTCAACCAGAGGGACTCTGTTTGGGGATGGAAACCACCGAGGAAGGTGAGAATCGCAGTACCCGCACCTTGGGAAGTGCCAAACACATGACCTGCAGTATCAGGACTCTGAGCGTACACGCCCCAATTACCAGTGAAGAAGGGCATCAAACCAGCGGGGTGAGGCTTCACAGAAAGGAAGTTATCCCAGCCGACATGAACACCACGGGACTCAGGAATTGCAACGTGAACCAAGTGACCAGTCCAAGCCAAAGAACTAACACCGAACAAACCTGCGAGGTGGTGGTTAAGGCGAGACTCAGCATCCTTGAACCACGCAAGACTAGGACGGAACTTGGGTTGCAAGTGCAGCCAGCCTGCGAACAAGAACAAAGAAGATAGGATCAGTAGGAATACAGAGCCTTGGTAAAGGTCAGCGTTGGTGGTCATACCAATGGTGTAGAACCAGTGGTAAACCCCAGAATACGCAATGTTTACAGGGTTGGAAGCACCAGCTTGGGTAAAGGCATCAATCGCACCTTGACCAAAGTGGGGATCCCAAATCGCATGGGCGATCGGACGAACGTTCAGAGGATCTTTGATCCACTGTTCAAAATTGCCTTGCCAAGCAACGTGGAATAAAGTGCCGGAAGTCCACAGGAAGATGATTGCGAGGTGACCGAAGTGGGAAGCGAAGATCTTCTGATAAAGATTCTCCTCTGTCATCCCATCGTGGGTCTCGAAATCATGCGCGGTGGCAATTCCGTACCAAATCCGACGTGTAGTTGGATCTTGAGCAAGGTCTTGGCTAAATTTTGGAAATTTAGTTGCCATAACTATGCTTGAGGTTCTCCTCGTTAAACAAATGAGGTGAGGTTTTTTGTATACAACCTCAGTACTTCCCGCAGGGGAAAATTGAGAGCCAATCGGAAGGGAAAGTTAAACCAAGAAGATTAGAACTCCCCCTGAAAATTGGCGATCGGTAAACCAATTCAGAGTTAACCGATGGACAAGCTTCTCGCTAAGAAGAAGGCCCAAGTTGTCACAATCCCACCAAGGAGATAGTGAGCAACACCAACCGCACGACCTTGAACGATGCTCAAAGCACGGGGTTGAATTGCAGGAGCCAAGTTGAGCTTGTTGTGTGCCCAAACGATAGACTCAATCAGTTCTTGCCAATAGCCACGTCCACTGAAGAGGAACATCAAGCTGAAAGCGAAGACGAAGTGACCTGCCAGGAACATGATGCCGTAAGCCGACAGAGCAGAACCATAGGAGTTGATCACCTGGGAAGATTGCGCCCAGAGGAAATCGCGGAGCCAGCCGTTGATAGTAATTGCGCTTGTCGCGAAGTTACCACCAGTGACATGGGAAACGCTGCCATCGGGGAGCACTGTGCCCCAAACATCGGATTGCATCTTCCAGCTAAAGTGGAAAATCACGATGGAGAGGGAGTTGTACATCCAGAACAGACCGAGGAAGACGTGATCCCAACCAGAAACCTGGCAAGTACCACCACGACCGGGACCGTCGCAAGGGAAGCGGAATCCGAGTTGACCCTTATCGGGAACCAAACGGGAGCTGCGGGAATAGAGGAAACCCTTCAGCAAGATCAACACTGTGACGTGGATGGTAAACGCATGGATATGGTGAACCATGAAGTCAGCAGTACCGAGGGTGATGGGCATCATGGCAACTTTGCCGCCAAGTGCCACTACATCGCCACCAAATACTTGGCTTACGCCGCCGATCGCATTAGGTGCGGTACTACCGGGAGCAATAGCATGGATGTGTTGAATCCATTG
The DNA here is from genome assembly GCA_044355355.1 of Limnothrix sp. GTDB lineage: Bacteria > Cyanobacteriota > Cyanobacteriia > Cyanobacteriales > MRBY01 > MRBY01. The sequence continues at coordinate 2,382 of JBIKYI010000103.1, forward strand.
CGCAAAGATGGGCTGTAACTGAATCGCAGAGTCAGAGAACATGTCCTGAGGACGACCCAACGCACGCATGGTGTCGTTGTGAATGTAAAGACCAAAGCTGTGGAAGCCTAGCCAAATACAAACCCAGTTAAGGTGAGAAATGATGGCATCACGGTGACGGAGTACGCGATCTAAGAGGTTGTTAACGTTCTTAGCCGGATCGTAGTCACGAACCATGAAGATAGAAGCATGTGCGCCTGCACCAACAATCAAGAAACCACCGATCCAAGTATGGTGAGTGAACAGAGACAGCATTGTGCCGTAGTCCGTCGCCATGTAGGGGTAAGGAGGCATCGCATACATGTGGTGCGCAATGATGATGGTTAAAGAACCAAGCATTGCGAGGTTTACTGCCAATTGGGCATGCCAAGAGGTAGTCAGGATTTCGTAAAGACCTTTGTGACCTTCGCCAGTGAAAGGACCTTTGTGCGCTTCAAGGATCTCTTTCATACTGTGACCCACACCGAAACCAGTGCGGTACATATGACCAGCGATGATGAAGAGTACGGCGATCGCCAAGTGGTGGTGAGCAATGTCAGTCAACCAAAGGCTACCTGTCGTGGGGTTTAAGCCACCCTTGAAGGTCAAGAAATCAGAGTAAACAGCCCAATCAAGGGTGAAGAAAGGCTTCAGACCTTGAGCAAAGCTAGGATATAGTTCCGCCATAGTGGAGGCATCAAAGAACTCATGGGGCAAAGGAATATCCTTCGCAGCCACACCAGAATCTAAGAGCTTGTTCACAGGCAAGGAAACGTGAATCAAGTGTCCAGTCCAACCCAAGGAACCACAACCGAGCAATACGGAAAGGTGGTGATTGAGCATGGACTCAGCATCTTGGAACCACTCCAATTTAGGAGCAGCCTTGTGGTAATGGAACCAACCGGCAAAAACCATTAAGGCTGCCATCACAAGACCGCCAATGGCAGTCGCATAGAGTTGGGTAGAGTTGGTAAAACCACAAGCACGCCATAGATAGAAGAGACCAGAGGTGATTTGAATACCGTGGAATCCGCCGCCTACGTCGCCATTCAAAATGCCTTGACCGACAACCGGCCAAACAACTTGAGCACTAGGCTTAATAACCGTTGGGTTATTCAACCAAGCTTCGTAATTAGAAAATTTTGCGCCATGGAAATACATGCCGCTTAGCCAAACAAAAACTACAGCAAGGTGACCGAAGTGCGCGCTAAAGATCTTGCGCGAGATATCTTCGAGATCACTCGTTTGGCTATCGAAATCATGTGCATCAGCATGGAGGTTCCAAATCCAAGTGGTGGTTTTGGGACCCCGTGCCAGAGTTCGGTCAAAGTGACCCGGCTGACCCCACTTCTCAAAAGAAGTTGGTACCGGATCCTTATCAACCTTTACTGCCATGAGGATTCTCCTCTCTAGACAATCGACTTAATAAAGGTTCTATCTAAATAAATTTATTCAAATAGATAAGCTGTGAGCGAATCACGAGCTTGCAAGGTTTCCAGTGATTTAGGACTGCTTTAAACCCATTAGGCAAAAGCATTGATGTAAATGATAGGGCTTACCTTCCCTTCCTGTTGGCGAGATTAACAATATTTAAAATTCCCTGAAATCTTTGTCCCATAACCGCTTAAATCCCTTTCCCATAGCGAAAAACATGAGAGAGACAGGAGACATTTGTAACAAAAAGCAATGTTGCGTAATTTTTCACAAACTAGGTTTGATGAAAACTTGAATTTTTCTCGCTGATAGCAAGATATTTTGCACTTCTGTACCAATTGTGATAATTTCCGTAATCGTTTTAAGCCTTGGCTGTTTGTTTAGCCAGTGGGAAGATAATGGGAAGATATTAAGTATCAATATGAAATTCTGGCTTATCAAGGACTTTAAAAAATGTTGAAACGACTGCTGGTTCTGTTGGTTTTGGTCTTGGTCTTGGGTTTGTGGGGGTGTGGCGATCGCCTAGAAGCAGGAATACCAAATGAATTAACCCCTAAAATCGCTGAGCCAGTCGTCACCCCAGCCTTAACAGAAGTGGCAGTGCCGAGCCTCATTGCTGAACTACGCAAAGATCTCGATCAATACCAACCCCAAGTTAAAATCCTAAGTCCACAGCCGGGTGAAACCATTAACGGCACCAAAGTTAGCATTCAACTCCAGGTCAGTGAATTGCCTATATATAAGGATGCGGAATTGGGCATGGGTCCCCACATCCATCTATTTCTCGACAACCAGCCCTATCAAGCCGTTTACGATGCCAGCCAACCCATCGTCCTAGAGAATTTAGCCCCCGGCAGCCATTTAATTCGCGCTTTTGCTTCTCGTCCCTGGCATGAAAGCTTTAAAAATGAAGGAGCCTATGCAGAAAGCACCTTCAATGTTTTCACAGAAAGCAAGTCTAATATTCCTGATTTTCAGCAGCCCCTCCTGACCTATAGCCGTCCCCAGGGAACCTATGGCGCAGAGCCGATTATGTTGGATTTTTATCTCACTAATGCCCCCTTACACTTTGTCGCCAAGGAAGACGAGACAGACAATATCAACGATTGGCGGATTCGCGTGACAGTGAATGGCGAGAGTTTTATCCTGAGCGATTGGCAGCCCATTTACCTAAAAGGCTTCAAAAAGGGTGAAAACTGGCTCAAGTTCGAATTTATTGATGACCAAGGGGAATTACTCGAAAACGTCTATAACAATCCGGTACGGGTAATTAACTATGATCCGAAGCTGAATGATACCCTCGCCAAACTTGTGCAAAATAAGTTGCCTTTAAGAACAGCTAAACGCCTAGTGACCACGAAGGAACTCCCACCGGAACCCGCTCCAGAAATCATTGAGGAAGTCGAAGTTATTCCCACAGATGCCACTCCCCAAGCAGAAACGCTCGTTTTAGATGAGCCAATTCCTGCCAAAGAAGAGGATACTTCTGCCACAGTGGATCTACCTAAAGCTTCTGAACCTGAATTAGAGGTTGATTCTGACGCAACCACGGCAACCGAATCTACAGAATCTCTTGAAGGCTTAGACACAACGCCAGAGACGACCCTAGAAGTTCCTGGAACAGATTTGCAGGAGAATACGAAAACACAGGAGCCAATTCAGTTAGAGGAGAATGCCTCTGAAGTCCCGGAGGATCTAGATGTACCGGGAAGCGTTGAAGCTGAGACCGAAGCGACACAACCAGAATCTGAGTCGGTAGAACCCACAGAAACCTCAGAACCCTATGGTGAGACGGAGGTTGAGGAGTAATCTATAGAGATTGTGCTTTAGAAGATGTCATGACCGGAAAAATTGCATTTTTGGGAATGGGGGTTATGGGTGCGCCAATGACCCTCAATCTTGCGCGGGCAGGCTATCAAGTTTCTGTTTGGAATCGATCGCCGGATAGTCCCCATCTCCAACGCATCCAAAGTGAATCTGGGGTTATGGTGGCTTCATCCATTGCGGCGGCAGTTCAAAATGCGGATTTTATTTTTACCTGTGTGGGCGATGTCCCGGACGTAAAGGCGGTGTTGCTGAGCGAAACTGGTGTCATTCACTTTGCGAAGTCAAATGCCCTCATTGTGGATTTCAGCACCATCGGTTCCTTGGCGGCAAAGGAGATTGCCCAGAGTTTAGCGGTCAAACATTTACGATTCCTCGATGCGCCTGTGAGTGGTGGGGATGTCGGCGCGGAAAATGGCACGTTGACCATTATGGTCGGTGGCGATCGCCCAGATTTTGACGAAGCTAAACCCTATTTCGAGGCGATGGGCAAAAATATTTACTACTGCGGCGCAACGGGTAGCGGTCAGGCGGTCAAAATGTGTAACCAAGTGCTTTGTGCCATTCATATGGTTGCCCTGTGCGAGGCGATCAAACTGGCGCAATATCAAGGCATTGATCCCAATTTAATGATCGAAGTTTGCCAAACGGGTGCTGCTGGATCCTGGGCGATCGCCAACCTCGGCAGGAAAATTACCGCCGCTGATTTTCAACCCGGCTTTATGGTGAAGCACATCATCAAAGATTTACGCTTGGTCAAAGAGACCCTAGCAGAATATACCGCTTTACCGGGCTTTGAACTCGCTGCCCAAAAATTCAAAGATACCGGAGAACTTGCCGATGCCCTAGAGCAGGGAACCCAAGCGATGTTTCGCACTTATCAATAGAAGCTACTCAGAAGGCTGATTTGTTTTGGGCGATCGCCAGACCCACCAAGCACCAAGACATAAGGTGCAATTCCCAACGACCGTCATGGCTGCCTGGGTAGTGACGAGCCATTCCAGAGAGGGGGCGTTATCGAAAAAATGCCAAGTACAAGCACACATCGCACTTACCAACGAGGGTAACATCCCCCAAGCTAAAGCCGACCAACTTTTATCTGTCGTCAGTTGACCATAGGTTTGGATAAGCAAAATTGCCATGATCCATTCAAGTACACTGGAAACATGGACAATCCATGTAGGAAAGGAAAGGGCATTCATAGGGCGATATTTACGGGAGAGATTTAGAGATATTTTTGCGAGGTTTTAGGTCTTAGGAAAAGTCGGGCAAGTGGAGTGGTATGGTCATTCCAAAGAAAAATTAGACAATCATTGCCTCCCTTTCTAAGGGAGGTGCCGAAGGCGGAGGGATCAAAAATTCTCAAACTTAACCGAAGCGACTATATACACAAATCACCCTTCTTTTTTGAATTTTCCTAATTGTTCGATGGTGTCGTTAATGACAGAAGTTAAGCTTTTGCGGGTTTGTTCGTGGGCTGTTTGTTCCGCTTTGAGGGCTTTAACCGCTTGATTCCGTTCTTTGGTCGTAGTGCGTAAACGTTCCTTCAAGGTATTGAGATCGGCGATCGCCGCAATCTCCTGATCAGCAAGATCATCATCCAACTGAGTAGGCGAAAGTTGTACCCCCTGCTGTAACTCCTGCATCCTCGCCTGAATTTGCTCAAATTGCTCCTTCGCCAAACGGACTTCAGTACGTCGCTGCTGAGCCTCTTCCGTATAGCGTTGTCGCCAACTCGCTTCATTTTTTTGGCTTTCTTGCAATGCCTGTTGCAGACTGGCAAGCTGTTGTTTGAGACGATTAATTTCGCCGAGCCACTGAACAACCTCTTCGCTCATCGGCTTAAACTCCTGGAGTAGGTACGTCATAGACTATAGTAATGTGCCTGACTAAATCTAGAAAAGAGACTTCACCTCTCTAGCGAAGTATTTAGACATAAGAGAGTTTCAAGAAAGTAATGATAAACGCCAGTTGCGCAGCAAATCAATACTTCCATTCACTCTGAATTTCGCAAAC
>JBIKYI010000104.1:0-7660 GCA_044355355.1 Limnothrix sp.
TCGACCAAGAAAATCGCTTGACTATCGCACTCCGAGTGAAGTATTCTTGCTGTCATCATCAGAACCTGTTGCACTTCAGATTTGAATTGGCGCTTTAAAAACTGCTTCTTCAGATTTGCCAGCTTTAACAGCTTTATCGATTAAGGGCAATAAATCATCAAAATCATTATCTGTTTGATTGATCCAGTTATTTTTCTTGTCAGGCACAATATGATCGAACGGCACTGACTGAAATGATGTTTCAGCAATGAATTTAATTTTGTTTTCCCTTAACTCATGAATATCAAAAGGATGAGAATAAAAAATTTGACAGTTACCTTTTGATTTTGTCTTAATCAGAAAGCCAATCACAATCCCTGTCATTGCTGCTTCACCAAAAATCGTGTGCTTCTCACAGATGAAAATCCCATCTCTGCCAGAAATTTCACGAACATTTCCACCACAATCAAGGAAATAAGCATAGGAAAACTCATCTTGGATACTTTTTCTAAAACCATCGAAAGCCCGACTATCTAGAAAAGATGAATTTGTAATAAAGCAAATAATTCCTTCTTCAACCCTGTCACTCGCCCAACGATAAAAACGAGTGTACATATCGTAAACAGAGATTTTATTTTGTGCAGTCCCATTCTTAAGGTAAGTCGCTTTTAGTCGCTTATCAATTTCCGCATAAGAACGATTAGCATTGTCCTGATTAAAGTTAGATTGCCATGCATTGTAGGGTGGATTACCAATAATCACCGAAATTTTGCGATCATTTTGATTCTGAATTCGTTCAGTATTCTGCACACTCATCGCAAATAAATCAAATTGTTTTCCCTCAAAACCACAATGATCTAGCGTATCCACCAGACAAATATTTTTAAACTCCTCATACTTCCCCATCTTCTGAGCATAGGTAAACTCAATATTCAAATTGGCGATGTAATAGGGCAAAATTGCCATCTCGTTACAATGAATTTCATGCTTATATTTATGCTCTAATTTATGAGCAGGCAAATACTCAATCAATTCCGTAATATAAGTTCCCGTCCCAGTACAAGGATCAAGAATTTCTACCCCTTCATCCGATAACAACTTACCAAAATGCTTATGCACCAAATGATCCGCACTCTCGATCATAAACCGCACAATTTCATTCGGTGTATAGACAATCCCTAACCGATCTGCTGCTTTGGGGTTATAAGCCTTATAGAAATTCTCATAGAGAGCCTTGAGGAATTTTTGTTTCTCATGATGATTCGCAATATTCTCCGAACTCCGACGAATCACCGCATAATAATATTCAATACTTTTGAGCGTATTACGACGAATATTACCAGTGAAAAATGTATCCAGCATCGCCGACAATTCACGCGCAATATTATTCTCCCGATGAAACTGCGACTCATGGAAAATATTCGTAAAAATATCCTCCGTTAAAATATGCTGAATTAACATTTCATGCACATCAAAAATCGAAATTTCAGGGTTAATCGACTGCCGACAAACCTCTAAAAAACTATTACGGCGATCGCCAAATTCTTTATTCTCCTTTTCTGCTATTTGAATCGTTTCACGTAATTTTTCAAGAATACTAGGAATATCTTCCTTAAACTTCGTAATCGCCGCCCGAAAATCTCGCACCTCAGGGCGTTCATAATCCACAAAAACATTGATCACACCATCCAATGCTTCCGCATCAGTCATCAAAATGCGATATTGTTCCCGCCCATTTTGAATCAGGACGGCTGTTTGCGAATCCTCAAATAAAATATTTTCATCTGGATAACCCTTCTCAAATTTCTTCTCAATTTCATCATCCAGCTTGTCATACTGATCCTTACTTTCCCACCAGCCATGATCTAACCGAATCGCATCTTTAATCGTTCCATCTGGAAATACCGTCGTATTCAAAGATGTTTTAAAATCCAACTCCGGAATCAACAAATAATTACGCGGCTTACAATATTCATTCAATAATCGCTCAAACGCATTCCGAATACTTGTCTCTTTCTTCGAGCCACCATAACGAATGATTTTTTCAACTTCAGCCTGATATTGAGTGACAAGTAAACGCGACATCAAAAAAATTCCAAGCGAATTGACAATTCTGCATTTGCATCTTTATCTTAGCTGAAATCTTCACGAAACTATCTAGACTCCATGGAGAGCCTGATATAAGCAATATAACGATGGCGATCGCCTTCTCTGTGTAGAACTAGAGGGGGCGATCGCTATTTTTTTGATTGTATTGATTTTATCTATTAAGAAAAACCCCTAATAAGCACCATTATTTTTAGGGAACATCATCACAACAACTGTTTTACAAACAATCCAAAAATCCATGAACCAATGGCGATGGTGAACATAGTAAGAATCCATGCGCACACGGGTTGCATAGGGAATATCATTCCGCCCAGAGACTTGCCATAGTCCAGTTAAGCCGGGACGAATCATCAATACCTTATCCATGTGGCGACCATATTTATAGATTTCCCTAGGCACAAGGGGACGGGGACCGACAATGCTCATGTCACCTACGAGGACGTTCCAAAATTGCGGGAATTCATCCAAGCTGGTTAGGCGCAAAAAATGACCGATGGGGGTGATGCGGGGATCTTTTTTCAGTTTGAAGTCCTGTTCAAATTCGGCTCGCATTTCGGGCGATCGCCGTAACATATCTTCCAGAACTTCCTCCGCATTAATCACCATTGTCCGAAATTTAATACAACCGAAGGGACGATAATTTTTCCCGACACGGCGTTGCACATAGAACACGGGACCCGGCGATGACAGCTTAATGATCAAGGCGATCGCCAAATAAATCGGTGCGAGGAAAATCAACACACCCAGAGAAAAACAAATATCAAATGTGCGTTTCGCAAAAGCCCCATTCAAAATACTTTGCAAACGGGACGAGTCCTGCCTGGGCCAAAAAACCTCATCAGTCCCCTGCCGCATCAGTGCAGAGACAAACTTGAGAGCATTAAATTGTCGATAAACTGTCATAAGCGCCACAATCTCCACACACCAAAACTGCCTCTGGGCAAGGGGTTCGCTGATTTAGTAAACTCCCTACAAAAAAGAAATTAAAGTTATTACTTCAATTTTTCTTGACAGTTGTTTACAAATTCTACATAGCTTTGTCCAAAAATGTCAGTAGCAAAAGATCTTGCTTGAGCAAAACAAGCCTCTGAATAGATCTGATTTTGTCGCTCTTCAAAAATGTCTACTGCTTCACACAAAGACTCTACAGACTGTTCTGGGAAAAGAATACCCGTTCCGGAAGGATTATCCCTCGCATCCCGCACAATTTCCTTGGCTCCTCCTTGTCCAAAGGCAATGACTGGTGTGCCACAGGCCTGGGCTTCTACTAAGACAATACCAAAATCTTCGCAACCAGCATAAACATAAGCCTTTGCCCTGGCGAGGTAGTCTTCGACAATGGCATCGGTCTGCCGTCCCAGGAGTTGCACGTTAGGCTTGGCGATACTCTGTAAATACTCCAATTCTGTGCCCCCGCCAATGACGACGAGATTACGACCGTTTCGGTTAAAGGCTTCGACAATCAAGGCGACTTTTTTATAGGGAACCAGACGGGAAACGGTGATGTAAAAATCTTCTTTTTGTGCGCGGTAGGGGAAACGATCAATGTTGACAGGGGGATAAATGACCTTGGCTTCGCGCCGATAACAACGCCAGATGCGCTGGGCTGTCCATTGGGAGTTGGCGATGAAGTAATCCACTTGGTTAGCGGAGATCACATCCCACTGGCGCAAACGGTGGAAGATATAACGGGCAAGGATGCCTTTTATGCCTTTGCCGAGGTTGGTGTTATCAAGGTAGTCAAAGGTCATATCCCAGGCGTAGCGCATGGGGGTATGGCAATAGCAGATGTGCAGTTGGTGGGGACGGGTGATCACGCCTTTGGCGACGGCATGGGAGGAGGAGAGGATTACATCGTAGTTTTCGAGGTTGAGTTGCTCGATCGCCAGGGGCATGAGGGGCAGGTAATTTTGGAGACCATATTGGGCACGGGGAAAGTGTTGGAGAAAGGTTGTGCCGATCTTGCGTCCATAGAGGTAACTGTTGGGATTGCTGGATTCGAAATCGATCAGGGCATGGAGATCCGCATCAATGTGCTGCAAAATTTCTTTGACGACTAATTCAGAACCCCCTGTGGCGTGGGGGGTTAACCATTCATGGACAAAGGCGTAACGGGTCATGGAGGTGGGTCTGAAAATACTTTGGTATCTTACAGTGAACAGTCGTCAGATATCAGACATCAGATATCAGATATCAGACATCAATTTTCATCTACTTTGATTTTCACCGCGTCCCCTTGTCTCTTCATCACTCTTGCAGCAAAGATCTCAAAAAAAAACCGTCGCTGGGTCAGGACGGTCTAGCTTGATAAGCAATCGGAGGGTATCCATAAGCTAACGCGGGGATCAAAAGTTAAATGTATATTTTTTAACTTCTTTAGCTTTTTTTAGTCTATTTACAATTTATTTACCGGAATATGCTGCGATCGGTTCTTTGATGAAGCGGATATAGAGATGCTTGAAGGTGGATTTCATGATGCGCGGTAGGGCAAAATCGATGGGCATTAGGGCTTCGGGTAACTTCCAGTCGGCGATCGCCAAATTTTTGGGCTGCTCTAGGGGAAAATCAATCGCTTCTAGGGTCGAACAAAGTCCCATTTTGATCGAGGTCGCCACCGTGGGCACTAATTCGGGTTGTACGCCGAGAATGTCTACCATCGCCCGATCCAAGGCAAAGACATCAGCAGAAGCTCCCAGCACCCCCAAGTCCCTCGGTTCACCATTCATGGGGCCATTGCCTTCATGCCCAATAATACCGTCGATAATGGTCAAATCCGGGGCGATCGCCTTTGCCGTTTCAATGAGCATCGTCGCAAAGGTTTCCGGTTCCTTACCCGCTTCCATATGCCACCAAGCCTTCATTTTGCCAGGGACACAGCCAAATAGATTTTTCACCCCCAACGTCATCGTCAGTTGCACATGGGATTTTACCTTAGGCAAATTAATCACCACATCCGCATCCATTGCCTCCTTGGAGAGCCGCAAATTGCGATAATCTTCGCTGTCCGTGTCGTAGCGCTTACCATGAAATTCCACCAGGGGAATGCCTAATTCTTCGAGCAGCGGCAGATAGCCATTATTTTTCGCGACCCCATGGGCAGACCCAAAGGCGGGACTATCCCCAATAAAGGGTTTACCACCTGCCTCCAGCACCATTTGCGCCACACAGTAAACGATTTCCTTGCGGGTAATGCATTCCTTCGTCGGACGAGATGCCGTGAGCATATTGGGCTTAAGCAACACGCGATCGCCAGGCTTCACAAACGCAGAGATCCCCCCCAACGGTTCCAGTAGCATCTCTAAAGATTGGCGCAAAGTAACGATTTCGTAAGACTGGGCAGCAATTAGACTGACACTACTCATGCAAAAAAAGCTCACAATAAAGCTCAAAACGTTTCCTACAGAGTAACGCAGGAATCCGATATCTTAGCAACCTTGAACTGTGATATCTGATATCTGTTACTTACCGAGGGTTAATTCATCCTTATTACCCAACAATCCCTGGGGTCGCCACACCATCAAGGTCATCAAAATGAGACCAATCACCATTACCCTGAGCGCACCGAGACGGACATCATCCACCAAATTCAGTTGGGGCAACACAAAGCGAGTGAGGGAATCGTAGGCAAAGAAAATCAGGGAACCGATCAATGTGCCGGGATTTGTACCAGCGCCACCCAAGACCACAATTGTCCAGGCGTTAAAGGTCACCAAGGGATCAAAATTAGCGGGATAAACGTTCGTTAATTGCCAAGCATAGAAGGAACCTGCCCCCCCGGCGATCGCCCCACCGAGCATAAAGGATTGCAACTTATACCAAAAGACATTTTTACCCAAGGCACGGGGAATTTCCTCATCCTCCCGAATCGCCTTGAGCACACGCCCCCAGGGGGAATGCACCAAATATTCCAGCCCTGCATAAACCAACGCCAATGCCACGAGGGATAACAACATCAAACCCGCCTTAAAGTTGTAATCCTGGAGGGCAACACAGCCATTAATAAATAGACTCAAAATAATGCCGCCGCCAATCACCGCCCAAACAATCACATCCAAGCCCGATTTACCTTGCTTTTTCAGCTTTTTCCAGCGCCAACGTAAACCCCGCCAGAGTTGCCAACCCGCAAAAATAGCAATCAGCACCAACCAAAAAATCAAAGACAACTTACCAATCTGGTTCGGGCGAAACTCTCCCAGCGGCAAAGGATAACCCTGAATCCCAAAAGCGCCACGGGTGAGCCATTCCTCATTCAATGCCACCAAACGGATCAATTCCGAGACCCCAATCGTAACGATCGCCAGATAATCTTCCCGGAGTCGCAATGTCGATAAACCAATCAACAAACCGAGCAATGCCGCCACCGCAGCCCCCGCCAACAGAGCAAAAAAGAGTGGTACTCCCTTCGCTGACAGCAAAACCGTCGTATAAGCCCCAATCGTCATGAACGCCACATGCCCAAAATTAATTAAGCCAGTGAAGCCCCATTGAAGATTTAGCCCCAGACAAAAAATGGCGTAGGTTGCCGCAGAAATGGTGAGATAAACGAGATAGCCGACCATGATTGCTCGATAAATGATACGGGAAAACCCTTGGACTGACCCATCTTATACCATCCTTTAACCCATCTCTGATGAACTTCTAGCGACAAAAAAGGCGATCGCCTTTCCCTATTTTGCTAATGCATCAGCCAAAGGTTTGCTTCTCCAGTAATCGGTTTGGCTCATTAAAACCCAGAATTTTCGCGGTGACACCTGAGATAAATGCGTTCCATCTTGTTTATGATTGGGTGATATACTGACGAGCTTTAACTTTCGCAAGACAGAAAATATGCTCTAACAACAGAAAATAATCAAGTTCTTCTTTTTTTGCACGAGTTAAACCTGTATTTTTCTCGGCAAAAATTAAGTCTGCAACTTTTTCTTTTGTTTCATCTGAAACTTGAAAATCAACAATCATTTCTGGAGTTGTACTTTGGCAAAGAAATCAACGATTTCTTGATACACATTAGTATTGCTTGAGATAGTAGTCATTGGTTGATTCTCCTTAAATTAAAGATTGAAAACAAGGATTACCTCTTCGTTTTTCTCTAAATTTCCTAAGGCAATCGTCAAATCAAGAAATATCCTCAAAATGGAATATTATCCAAATTGGACTGAAGAGATAACTGCTGTAAAGCGATCGCCAGATTGTCTTTTGCAAGTTGAAAATCAGGTTCAATCTCAAGAGCTTTATCGTAACTGGCGATCGCCTTATTGGGGGTTTTTATGGCTGCTTGGCGATCACCTATTCTTTTGTCTCCAATTTGTTTAACGCAATCGCGCGAACATCTTTAGCAGGTTGATAATCTGGTTTAATCTCAAGGGCTTTGTCGTAACTAGTGATCGCCTCTTTGCATCTCCCTAATTCCCCTAAAGCATTGCCTTTTGTGTACCATGCTTGGTGCAGATCAGGATTAATATGAAGGGCTTTGTCATAACTGTTGATCGCCTGTTCATATCTCCCTAATTCTCCTAAAGAAATGCCCCGCACAAACCATGCAACAAAGTCATTATGATTAGGATTAAGCTGAAGA
>JBIKYI010000131.1:0-7036 GCA_044355355.1 Limnothrix sp.
GAGAGATATGGAAGGCGATATTATTTATCCTTAATTATTTACTAATAATTATCTACTGCCATGACTCGGACAGGGGGGCGCAGACAAAGACCGATCTAACCAACCCTTCGCCTGTTCCAGATGGATTAATGCTGCTTCGGGATTATCATTCAACAAAAAGACCAACGCCGCCGAAAGTTGTTGTCCCGCTTGGGCTTTACGGTTGCCCTTCAGCTTGTGCCAGTCATTGGGGGCGATCGCCAACTTAACCGCCAGAGCCTGGGCGAGTTCGAGACTATCCACCGCCGTTAAATCAGACTTTAAAACATTACCCATCACAAAACCCCCATCATCAAAACAGAACGAACAGAACTAAAAATAAAAAAGGAAGACCCGTAAGCCTCCCCAATAGTGTACCGAGTTAAGAATTAGACCGTCATAATCTCTTTTTCTTTAACCTTGAACAGTTCATCAATTTTCGCAGTAAATTCATCCGTTGCCTTTTGGATATCATCCTGAAGACCACGCGCCTCATCCTCAGAAATATCGCTACTTTTCTCCTGTTTACGCACCGCATCCACCGCATCACGACGGATATTACGGATTGCCACTTTTCCTTCTTCTGCCAATTTACTCGCTGTTTTGACGAGTTCCTTACGGCGTTCTTTAGTGAGGGGTGGAATATTTAAGCGGATATTTTGCCCATCGTTACTCGGTGTTAAACCCAAGTCAGACATGGAGATTGCCCGCTCGATTGTATTCATGCTGCCCCGATCAAAGGGCTGAATCATGATTGTGCTGGAGTCTGGTGTGGAAATATTGGCAAGGGACTTGAGGGGAGTATCCGCGCCGTAATATTCCACCATAATCCGGTCAAGTAGTGCGGCACTCGCCCGACCTGTCCGGAGGCTGTTAAAAGACCGCTGGGTTGCCTCAATGGTCTTTTGCATGTTGTCTTTAAGTTCACTTAATTGCACAGGAACCTCCCACGATTGTTCCAACTGGTTCACCTTTAACGGCACGGACAATGTTGCCTTTTTCAAAGAGGTTAAACACCATAATCGGGATGTCATTTTCTTTGCAAAGGGCGATCGCCGTCCCGTCCATTACCCTTAGATCATTGGCGAGAACGTGGGCATAGGTCAAGCTTTCATAGCGTTTTGCCTCAGGATTCTTTGCCGGATCGCTATCGTAAACGCCATCAACTTTAGTCGCTTTGAAGATCACCTCTGCATCAATTTCGGCGGCGCGTAGGGCTGCGGTGGTATCGGTGGTAAAGAAGGGATTACCGGAACCTGCCCCAAAAATCACGACACGACCCTTTTCGAGGTGGCGAATGGCACGGCGACGAATATAGGGTTCTGCCACTTCCTGCATGGCGATCGCCGACTGTACCCTTGTGGGAATATCAATCTGTTCCAGAGCATCCTGGAGGGTCATCGCATTCATCACCGTGGCGATCATACCGATATAATCCGCCGTTGCCCGATCCATGCCCTTTGCTGAAGCCTGAACCCCACGGAAAATGTTGCCACCCCCAACCACAATCACCAATTGCACACCACTGGCGACAACTTCCGCAATTTCCTTCGCGATATCCGAGACGATCTGTGGGTCAATCCCATAGCCGAGATTCCCCATCAATGCCTCACCACTCAGTTTTAAAAGAACACGTTGGTACGCCATCGGTTGTCTCGTCCCTAATTTAGAATGCTTTTTGCCTCCATTAAAATAGCAGCTTTTTGGAAAATCCGAATAATCACCCCCAAACTTTCTCGTCCCGAAAATGGCTTTATTTTTCATTACCATTAGAAGTATTAGCGAAAAATGTAGCCGCAGGAGTTTATGGCAATGGGCGAGGTTATGTCTACAGATCAATGGCAATGGCGGGCATGGGAAGGGCGACCTTATTTAACTTGTGAACTCTTGACTGGTTGGCAGCATGGATTTTTTACCCAGTGTTTCGCACCCCAGATGCCGGAAACCCTCGTCAAGGTTTTTAACTCTGAGCTACCTGCCTACCGCGTTAAACAAGTCCACGGCAACATTGTGCTCGCTTCTACTGACATCCAATGGGAAGGTGAACATTTTTCCCCTGCTGATGGGATTATCTCGACGGCACAACAACAGGCGGTTTTTGTCGCGACGGCGGATTGTACGCCTGCTCTCATTGGCGATCGCCAGACGGGTCAAGTGGCAGCAGTCCATGCAGGTTGGCGCGGCACAGCCCAACGGATTATTCCCGAAGCGATCCAAAAATTTCTCGATGCAGGCTCCGAACTAAAAAATTTGCGCGTTGCCCTCGGTCCCGCGATTAGTGGCGAAGTGTACCAAGTTTCTACTGATGTGGCTGTGGAAATGGGTATTAGTCTCGGTTTACAGGATTTAGCCAAGGATGTGGATGCGATGCTGTTGGCTCTGGAAAATTTAATTGAATCGCCGATTTTACCCGATCCTGATGATGGCAAAGTTCGTTTAGATGTGCGCCGTGTGAATCAATTACAGCTTGAGCAATTGGGTTTTGATCTGGAGCAAATGGCGATCGCCCCCCACTGCACCTATCAACAACCGGAAGATTTCATTTCCTATCGCCGTAGCAACGAGAAAAAAGTGCAATGGTCAGGCATTGTTTCTCAATAATTTTGTCAGCATCTATGATCAAAACAAGGCATTAAATCAAGGGAGATCCCAAAAATGGTTGTCGCCGTATCACCCCAAACAAAAATGAGTTTGCAGGATTTTTTACAATTTGATCCGCAAAACGAGCTGAACTACGAATTAGAAGAAGGAAAATTAAAAGAAATGCCACCAGAAAGCGACTTAAACCGTCGTATTGCGATGTTTTTAGTTGTTTATTTTGCCCGTTTAGGCATTTCCGTCAATAGATTAAGTCAAAAAACAGAAATTGCAGTTACAGGATCGAAAGAATCTGTACGAGTGCCTGATTTAATGGTGTTATCAGAAGAGGCGGCGATCTCCCTCGAAAATGCGACCCGTTCGACGATCATGCCCGATATGCCAGCCCCTGAATTAGTTATTGAAGTCGTTTCTCCCGGACAAGCAAATATTACCCGCGATTACCGCCATAAACGCGCCCAGTACCAGGCACGAGGTATTAATGAATATTGGATTGTCGATCCCCTCGAACAAAAGATCACGATTCTCACGCTGAATGAATACCTGTACGATGAAGCTGTTTTTCAAGGGGAACAGGCGATCGCCTCATCCTTTCTTAAAACATTAACCCCAGATCCCTCCATAACCGTTGCCGAAATCCTCCAAAACGCCCCCAATTAGAACCACATAAATCAACAAAAAAAGAGGGTGACAATAATTGCCCCCTCCCACAAAACGATGACCTTAATGAATCACATTAATCACCGATGTCTGATATCTGATGTCTGATATCTAAAAATTAGTCTTCAGTAGCACTGATGAACTCATCATCAATTTCCAGTTCCTCAATCGCCTGATCTTCCACCGTCAAGCCAGCAGCTTCAGCAAGTAACTTCTCACGGTACTTCTCAGCCATTTCCTCAGCCTTCTCGAAGACTAACTCGCGGTTCTTGAGCATATCGCCCGGTTCCGGTTCAAGTTGCTTCGTGGAAAGGGAAATACGACCACGCTCAGCATCCAGATCAATGATCATCACCTTCAGCTCATCATTCACTTGGAAGACGCTGTGGGGCGTATCAATGTGATCATGGGAAATTTCAGAAATGTGGAGAAGACCACTCACACCGCCGATGTCGATAAACGCACCGTAGGGCTTAATGCCACGGACGGAACCGATGACCACTTCACCCACTTCCAAACCGTTCATCTTACGCTCAACCAGCGCCCGACGATGGCTAAGAACGAGACGGTTGCGATCTTCATCCACTTCCAAAAACTTGAGGGGCAATTCTTGACCAACGAGATCTTCTTTAGCCTGACGAGTGCTGATGTGGGAACCGGGAATAAAGCCCCGTAAACCTTCAATACGCACAAGCGCACCACCACGGTTCGTGGCGAATACGAGGGAACGCACAGTTGCATCCTCAGCCTGTAACTGACGGACACGCTCCCAAGCGCGCATGTACTCAATGCGACGGATAGATAGGGTTAACTGACCATCTTCGTTTTCATCGGTCAGAATGAAAAATTCGCGAGTCTCTTCGGGTTGGAGAACTTCTTCGGGAGCATCCACACGGTTGATGGACATCTCTTGGATGGGAATGTATGCTGCTGTCTTTGCACCAATGTCAATCAGCGCACCTCTTGGCTCCATGCTGAATACGGTACCGGGAACGATATCCCCAGGGCTGAAGTGGTAATCGTATTTGTCTAAGAGGGCGGCAAAATCGTCGTGGGTAAAACCAATATCTACTGTAGTTGTTTTCTGACTGACCATGTGTGTTTCTATTCCTAGTGTTTAATCTCCTGAATTGTTTATTGCTTGCCTCCTGGCTGATGTTGGCAAAAATTGTGGGCAAATCTTGAGCTATTCGCTAAGATAAACGTCAATTTCGTCAATAGACATCGGGGGAGGAGGTATAGCCACGGGATGGGAAAGCATCGCCCCAGCTAGCATAGGTAAATTACGGAGGATGGGCGATCGCACGAAGACTCTGCGGTGCTTAGGTAATTTACAGCAGCAAGACATTTTCAAACCATAAAAAATGGCATGAAAAAAATACCTTAAAATGACAAAATCCAAAATAAATTCTTAAATAAATCAATTTAAGATTAAGTTTTTTAAGATACAGGATATCAATAGTAGCTCAAAAACGGGCTTAAGGCTACATAGCAGCACCAGAAAATTCCGGGAAATCTCTTGTGGAGGCGATATTTTAGCTGCTGGGGGAGGTTAATACGGGGTCATCTTGGGTCTCTGAATCGGCGAGTTCTGCTAGCCAGAGGTTGGCATCGCGGGTACTTTCTTGGAGGTGGCTGAGGGTCTTGATAAAGTCATCCACCCCTTGGAACTGGCGGTACACTGAGGCAAATCGCACATAGGCAACTTCGCTTTCTTGCCGCAAACGATGGAGGACTAAATCGCCGATTTGGGCAGTGGTGATGCTACGCTTGGGATCCTGTTGGAGTTGTGCTTCTATTTCTTCGGCGATCGCCTCTAGGGTACTGGGGAGAATCGATGTTTTTTCGCAAGCCCGTACCATGCCGCGCAAAATCTTAGATCGATCAAAAGCCTCGCTTTGTCCATTGCGTTTGATGACAGAGATGGGGACAAATTCAATCCGTTCGTAGGTCGTGAAACGATGCTTACAGTTTAGGCATTCACGGCGACGACGGATGCTGCGTCCGGCTCCGGTTGATCTGGATTCTAAGACTCGACTATCAGTATGGTCGCAATAGGGGCAATGCATAATAATCAAAAAAAGCTTAGGAAATAAACTTTGATCGAATTGCCAAAGTTCTTAATGCTAAAGCCCAAATCAAGCGCAGGTTCTACAACAACGGCTGGTTGTTTATAGTTTTCTGGCTTGATTTAGGTGATGATCTATGACGATCTAAATAAAATGATCTAAAAGTATTTTTCTAGGATTGGTTTCTAGTGTTTACTTTTGGATGCGGGGGGGTTCACGGAAGGCGATCGCAAAGAAAAGTACTGATAATGCCATCGCGAGGACAACAATGTAAGCTACACTATCCATCTTAAAAAACCTTAGTATTTTAACTTTGGTCTAACTTTAGCATTTTTTTTCGCTTAAATCAGTGGCTTTGGCAATGGTTTTGCTCTTGATATGAAGTTATTTGAAGGGTAATTCTTGGGGGATTAAAGGTTAGAGTAAAAGCTTGATTTCCCGTTAGCTGATGGTTTGGGTGATTGATGGTTGATATTCAGGAATATGTGGTGGATGCTGGGGGACAGGGCAAGCGCCTTGATCAGTGGGTGGCGGAACAAGCGCCGGATCTGTCGCGCTCTCGTTTGCAAAAGTTGGTTGAACAGGGTCAGGTGTCGCTCAATGGGGCGGTGTGTACGGCGAAAAAGCTGAAGTTGACTTTGGGCGATCGCCTGGTGATTGCGGTGCCAGAGGCGGAAAGTTTGGAATTAATCCCAGAACCAATGGATCTGGATATTCTCTTTGAAGACGAACATTTTTTAATTGTGAATAAGGCGGCTGGTATGGTTGTCCATCCGGCTCCGGGGCATTATACGGGAACGCTGGTACATGGTTTACTTGCCCATTGTCGAGGTGAATTAGCGGGGATCGGTGGGGTGCAACGACCGGGGATCGTCCACCGTTTGGATAAGGACACCACTGGGGCGATCGCCATTGCCAAGACCGACCAAGCCCACCAACATCTCCAGGCACAAATCAAAGCCAAAACCGCCCGCCGCGAATATTTAGGTATTGTCTATGGTTGTCCGAAGCAACCCCATGGCACGATTAATGCCCCCATGGATCGCCACAAGAGCGATCGCAAAAAAATGACCATCAGCGACACCGGACGACCTGCCATTACCCACTGGGAACTCCGGGAACGCTTCGGTAATTATTCCCTGATGTACTACCAACTGGAAACGGGGCGCACCCACCAAATCCGAGTCCACAGTGCCTACATGGGCAATCCCATCGTGGGGGATCCCCTCTACAGCGCCGGACATGCCCTCAAAGTAAACCTCACAGGACAGGTACTCCACGCCTGTAAACTCACCGTCGCCCATCCCATTACCGGGGAAATTATCGAGGCGATCGCCCCCATGCCCAACGAATTTAAGACCCTACTTAATATCCTGCGCCAAAGGAGCTAAAGTCGGCGGCGCTAACGGCAACTCCACCACAAACACCGATCCCCTAGGCTCATTGTCCACCACATAAATCAAGCCCTTATGAGCCTCCACCACCATCTTACAAAACGCTAACCCCAAGCCTGTTTGTGCCACCTTCACCTGCTTCTTGCCGATCTCATACTTCTGAAAAATCCGCTCCTTCAACTCGTCAGGAACCCCATTCCCCTGATCCTTCACTGTCAACTGGATCAAAAGTTCCCCCGCCTGATTCGTCAATTGACCGATTTCCAGATCAATCTGCCCATGGAACGGCGAAAACTT